>JAFGWW010000351.1 GCA_016936955.1 Planctomycetota bacterium
GCGTGGCTCTACTCAACCGCAACCCATGAAGAACTCGGCGTAAGCTCCCACGCAGAAACGCTCAACACTCTTGCCGCTCTCGGGTTTCCGATCAATCCCGACCGCACCGTCTGCAAAACCGCGGAGGAAATTCTGCGCTGGCGCGACGCGTGGGACGAAAAACGCCACGCCCTCGCCTATGATACCGACGGCCTTGTCATCAAGGTAAATTCGATCGCCCATCAGGAAATTCTCGGTATCGGATCCAAAAGCCCGAACTGGGCTATCGCCTACAAGTTCGCCCCCGAGCAGGCCGAAACTATTGTAAAGAATATCCGCGTGCAGGTAGGCAAGAGCGGCGCCCTTACGCCGGTGGCAGATCTTGAGCCCGTCTTTCTCTCCGGCTCAACCATCCAGCACGCCAGCCTCCACAACGCCGACGAGGTGGCGAAAAAAGATATCCGCATCGGCGACCACGTACTGATCGAAAAAGCTGGCGAGATTATTCCGCAGGTAGTGAAAAGCCTTCCGGAAAAGCGCGATGGCAGTGAAGCTGTTTTCGAGATGCCAAGCGCATGCCCGATCTGTGGATCAGAGGTTGTGCAAATAGACGACGAGGTAGCGCATCGCTGTGTCAACCCCTTCTGCCCGGCACAGGTACGAGAAAAGATCCTGCATTTTGTTTCCCGTGACTGCATGGACATGGACGGCTTCGGCCCAGCGGTGATTGACCAGCTTCTCGAAAACAGGCTTATTCGCGACGTGGCCGATCTTTTCAAAATCACCAAGGACGATCTTGTGCCGCTTGAGAGGATGGCGGAGAAGAGCGCGGAGAATCTGGTTGAGGCTCTCGAAGAAGCGAAGTCTCGCGGCCTCGCGCGACTCCTCACGGCCCTGAGCATCCCCCACGTCGGCACCACCGCCGCCCAGCTTATCGCCAAAGAATTCGGCTCTATCGACAGGCTCATGGAGGCAAGCGAGGAAGAGATCTCATCCATCAAGGCCGGCGAGTCCACCAGCTACCGCACGCTGGGCGGCAAGTCCTCAAAGATCCTGTACTCCGCCCTGCGGGAAGAAACGGTTCGCAACCGATTCAAGGCTGAAAATGAAAAAGACCTTGCGAAAGAGATTGAATCACTTGGCCTACCCGGATTCGGCGCCAAGCGTTGCAAAGCAGTTGCAGACGGTTTCGGAACCGCACGCAAACTTCTGGATTCATCCGAACGCGAACTCGGCATGGTCGAGCTCGGTTCCTCGCAGGTCAGACGCACTCTGGGCACTGCCATCGCCACCTCGCTCCGCCAGTACCTCGACAGTGAAGCAGGCAAAAAACTTATCGCCCGTCTTCAAGAAGCCGGAGTAAGCATGTCTGCCATGCAGACCGCCTCCTCCACCGGGGCGTCAGGGAAAGTATTTGTCATCACCGGAACTCTGGAAGATCTGGGGCGCGCCGAAGCGAAAAATTTAATTGAAGCTGCTGGCGGGCAAGTGTCAGGCTCCATAAGCCGCAGCGTCGACTATCTCGTGGCCGGGGAAAAAGCGGGCAGCAAACTCACTAAAGCGCAGGAACTCGGCGTCGCCGTAATCGGCAAGGAGGAGATGCTCAAACTCTGCAGCGGCTGATGAAACACCTTCGCCGCCTCACTTTTCGCTCCATCAATCTCGCTTATCGCTATCGCGACTGGTTTCAGTTTTCCGTCAAACTCAATAAGCGGTTATTCGATGCATTTCGAATAGCGACCCAGATGGCCACAAGGCTCAAAGCCATATGCGATTTGGGTGATTATATCACGATAAGCCCTTGCAGGCATTTATCAATTTATTGCATTTATCACTCACCCCTCCCTTTACAACATAAAGCCCATGCCCTAGTATATACTGCCAAAGAGAGGCTTGCCGCGAGGTTTCATTGGTAAGACAAATATCAAATTGTAATTTCCAGCAAAGCTGCATGAATAAGGCTATAGCATGAATACCGACTCTTCCGGCCAGCACTCCTCCTCGGTTCATAATATTTTCTTCCACAATGAATCCAAGACCGACATAGATAGCCTTTTTCATATTGTCTATATGGGAGTATCTTTCGAGAAGGTAGATGAGTCATATTTTTTCGAAACGCATCCACACAGGAACCATGAATTAATTTTCGTCACCGATGGAACTTACCGCTGCGCCCTCAATAACGAAGAGGAAGAGGTATCGGTAAAACCGGGCCAGCTTGTTATTGTGGAACCGGGCAACATCCATCGCGACATTTGCGTCCCGCCCCTGTCTTTTTACGCTTTATGGTTCGACGTCCTCAAGGTGAACGCCAAGGGTCAGCCGGAGAAGCTTTCCATGCTACGCCGCGGCTTGTCGGGCGCGCAGCATGTTTTCGATATCGATTCGAATATCTTTACTCCGCGCCTTGATTCCATACTGCAAAAGATCAAGGAAAACTCACGCTTCTCCCCTGTCCTGCAACAGGTGATGGGTAAGGAAATTTTCTGGCGGCTGGCCGAATGCCTCCCCATTGACCGATTGAACCCCGCCCTTACCGACTCGACCTTGGGCTCACAGCTGAAATACCGGCTCAACTCGCTCTTCGAGACCAACCGCTCCAGCAACCTCAGCGTATCCGACATGGCGGGCCTGCTCAATATGAGCGAGAGTTCTCTGACCCAGAAATGCCGCAAGGTTCTTGGCCTCAGCCCAGCGCGCGCATTCCTCAAATTCCGCCTCAACCGCGCCATGCACCTTCTACGCAGAACCAACCTCAGCATCAAGGAAATAGGAAGCATATCCGGCTTCAATGACGCAAGCCATTTTGTAAATACCTTCCGCAAGGAAACCGGCTTGACGCCGGGGCAATACAAAAGCGAAAACAGCCCGGAGAGTAAATCTTCGGAATAATGAATTAAGGCAACCGCACAAAGCGCGCGCGTTTATGCACTAGAACAGGTTCACCACCGCCCCGCTCTCGTCCCAGTAAGCGTCAATGCCCTTTTTGTCGATAACGCTTGATTTGTTGGGGTTATCCACCTTGAGCAGATCGGCGCCCATGCTAAGTTTAGCATGAAAATCTGCAAACAGCGTATTGGTCGCATTTTCATGGGCAAGCCAAATCCCCTGCACCTGCACGCCGGTCTGATAAATATATGAACTGCAGAAACTGTTCCCGCCCATTTTAACATAACCGTTCCGCTCGAATTGAAGCGGCCCCGGCTCGGTATACATCTTGGCCGAGTCTGCAAAAAATACGGTGCTGGTAGGTTTCATGACCTTTGAAATCCTGCAACCCTTGAAAGAATAAGGTTGGGTGCTGTACGTCGTTCCGAAGGGATAGCTTGTGAAAGACGCGAAGCTAATATCGTTCGTCATCCCGTAGACGCCGGTAAGAACTTTCGGGCATCGAAGCCCCTCGGAGGTAGCCTCACCCAGACCCGCGCCGTCGTAGAAATTATTCCAGTAAAGGTGGGTCCATTTGTTGGTTACCGGCCATCGCCCCTCCCCATCGCTGCCCATGGGGATTACGCCATTATAAGTGTCGGCATAGGATGAACACGATATCGCCAACTGGCGCAGATGCCCCATGCACTTGATGCTGATCGCCTGCTCACGGGCCCGGCTCAGTGCGGGTAGGAGCAGCGAGGCAAGAATTGATATTATGGACATCACCACCAGAAGCTCTATCAGGGTGAAGCCGTCTCTGGTTTTATGCAAGGCCATCGCTCCCCAAGCCAAACGTCTTCCTCCTGACCCACCGATCCCGATAGCATCGGAGAAATGGATATCCAAATAAATCACGCTCAAATAAAGATTACCATACACGCAAGTCCTGCGCTATTGTTTCGAATGCTATTTATCTGGACTGAGATGCTATTCCGAGTTAATTTATCAGCATCAGATATGGAGGGCGTCATGGACTGCATACTTCCGAAGCATGTACGGGCGAGAATCATCAATCTACTCGAAAGCGGCTCTTGCCTGCTAAACATAAAACTCTGCTACCGCGAATATTCCAACGGGTACAACCTCCCCGAAAAATGGGGGCTCCATATAGTCGAAGCGTGCATTGAGAAAAAGAAAGATCACTTAGGGACCTGCTGCCATCACGATGGGTATGAAACCGACAGGGCCCTGGCGGGAATGCCCGAAGGGCGCATCCAGACATGCCCCCACGGATTTACAGAAATAGCGGTGCCTGTGATAATAGACGGAAGGTCTTGCGGGACTCTCTTCGGCGGGCCATGCTGGCTCAGAAAATCTCCGCCACCCCACGCGACACTGATCGTCCCCCCGTCGCGCAACTGGCTAAAGGAACGGCTGCCGTTAATGCAAGCCATTGCGGGCGAGATTGGACGGCTTATCACCGGCGACCAGATTCACCGTCCACAAAAAAGACATGCGGAAATTATGAGCTATATCAACGACTCGCTCGAGCGCCAGGTTGAGATAGGCGAGCTGGCCAAACGCCTGAATCTTTCGAGAAGCAGAACCAGCCATCTGGTAAAGGAACTCTTCGGAACCAGCCTCCCGCTGCTGGCAAGAAAAGCCAAACTGCAGGAGGCGGCACGGGAACTCACCTCGACCGACCTGACCGTCGGCGAGATTTCAAAACGCTACGGCTTTTACGACCAGAATTACTTCTCCCGTATTTTCAGCAGCGAATTCGGCATCCCGCCGCGACAATACAGGAACAATTACCCTCTGGACGTTTGATCGCAGCACAGCCGGAAGTAAACGTAGCGGGCATCTA
>JAFGWW010000352.1 GCA_016936955.1 Planctomycetota bacterium
ATTTTCCGCGACGCCGCCATGGGCGCGGGCGACCTTATCGCCACCGGCACCCTCAACGGGAACACCCAGGGCCTCGTCGACCTTCAGGGCGTCGCCCCCGACTACGCCGACATCAAGGGCTCGGTGTATGTGGAGATGGACCCGGCCGTCCCCGTGGGCGGAACCCTCACCATGGATCTCGAAGCAACCTTCGCGACCGTTGGCGACCTGATAAACGAGATCAATTCTTCCAATACCTACACCTCCGCGCGCGTGGCGGAGAACGGACAGAGCATCGACATTATCAGCCATCTCGGCGGCGCGTACCTCACCATCGCCGAGGACGTCCTGACCGCCCAGCGGTTCGGCGACAACTCCGGTGTGGGCGGCCAGCCCCAGCTCTCACAGATGGATCTGCACGGCCTCGTCAAGGGCGTGAACGCCGACAATTACGGCAATGTCTACGCCGCAATCGAGGACACCGGCGGAGTCGGCGCGGGCCCCTTCGAGGTCCGCCTCTACAGCGACCGCCAGCACCAGAACCTCGTCGCCTCCGGCAGCCTTCCGGGCCCGGCGACGGCAGGCCTTATCACCCTTAACGAACAGAACGACTCGGGGCTTATGGGGTCGGTATACCTCAACTATAACAACGCGGTTCCCGGCGCGGGCGACGACAGCGACATCGTTGTCAGCCCCGGCGGGGCGCGGGTTTATAACGACGAATACAACCACGTATCCCAGGTTGACATCCCGAACATAATCCCCGGCGTCAACGCCGACCTGCAGGGCAACCAGTATCTTGAGGTGGTGGACGCGGGCGGTGGCAACTATAACATCAGCCTCTACGCCGACAAGTCGAAGACCCGGCTCGTGGCGCAGCAGCTCGGCGTGGCCGTACCGGCAGCAGGTACCTACGTCACCCTGACCGAGCAGAACCTTTCCGGCATCACCAACGCGCGCCTTTACGTCAATCAGGGGCCTACAGACACCGACATCGTCCTCAAGCCCGGTTCGCTGCGCCTCGGCGGGCAGGTGCGCGAGCAGAATATATTCTCCACCTTCAACGACGTGATCGACGCCATGCACGCAAACGATTCGGAAGAGCTGGGCAACCTCATCGGCAACTACACCGACGCCCTCAACCGCCTCCTCTTCGGCCGCTCCGAGATCGGCAGCCGCCAGAACCGTCTGGAGATGCTCTCCAACCGTCATGCCGACGAGGAGATCAATTTCGGCCAGATCCGCTCCGAACGCATCGACCTCGACTACTCAAAAGCAATTGTCGAATTCCAGGCCCAGCAGAATGTATTCGAAGCAAGCCTCCGCACCAGCGCCCAGCTTATCCCGCTGAGTCTGGTGGACTTTATCTAAAAGAAAAGCAACAACTCCCGCATCAACCGGATGGCTGCCTTGAAAAAGGCGGCCATTATTTTTCACATAGCCTTTTGTAATTGCCGCGCCTGAACAAAGGCCGTAGCATATGAATATGGAAAACATGGAAGAGCGGGACGACAATTCATATCGAAATGAAGACGTCGCCAGTTGCGAACTGGTTGCGGTTGAAGCATACACATCTCAAAGCGACGCCGAATTTGCGCGGCTTAAACTTGAAAGCGAAAGCATAACAGCCTTTATGTGGGGCCTTACCGCGCTGAGCGGAACCGCCATTTGCGGAATTGAGATCCGCGTGCCGGCCGATCAACTGGAGGAGGCGCGCGCAATCCTGAAACGCAATTCAATTCGACTATGCCCGAAATGCAGCTCAACCGAATTAATGCGGAGTAAAGGCGTTTTCGACTTTACCGCCCTCTGGCCTTTTTCGTCAGCAATCGGTCCAGCGCGCTGGAGAACTGGCGGGTGTCGGCGGGGGAGTGGCCGGAGGGGCCGCCTTCGACCATGCCGCCCATGCGCATCTCTTCCATGAAGTTACGCATGGCGAGGCGCTCCTGCACCGTGTCTTCGGTAAATTCCCCGCCGCGGGGGTCGAGGCCGCTTGCGCCCTTCTCGACAATCCGCGAAGCGAGGGGCACATCGTTGGTAATTACAAGGTCGCCAGCTTCGCAGTTGTTGGCGATATAGTCGTCAGCCACATCCGGGCCCGACGGGACCAGTTCGAAAGCAACAAGCTCGTTGTCGGGGACGGGAATGGGGCAGTTGGCCACGAGAATGACCTTGAAGCCGCGCCGTACGGCGGCGTTGATGGTTATGGCGCGGATGTCGGTGTGGCACGCGTCGGCATCAATCCATAGGTTCATAAAGTCCCTCTGTTCAGCATCTATCGCAAGCACTTACCCACGCCATTCTGTAACAATCGCTGCTTTTTTTCAATCTGAATTACATTTTACGCAACCCGGACGCATGCTTGAGCACCCTCGCGCGCGGGTTTGTTTCCCTCTAATTTCCCCGTTTAAACCCCATTTTACAAGGCTCGGGACGAAGGGGCGTCCGATAATGCAAGACACTGGTATTTTTATGCTTAAAAATTTTTTAAAAAGGAAAAATGACTCAACCCATACCGGAATGCCGGACGATAGATAGTACAGGTAACACTATCCGCAATTGGATGACATGGTATCCGGGACGCGCAGTTGGGATGAAACCCCGGAAGGCCCTTAGTATAAGGAGGTGATCCGTGCCCCATAAAACAGTACTTCCTCGGGGAACGAAAATTCGCAAAATCAATCTCTCGCGTAAAACCGCGCCATGCACCCGTTGCGGCACGATCAGCAAGCGCCACTCGATCGGCAAGCGCAAACTCCGCGAGGTAGGTATCTCCGCTCCGACGATTCTGGAGGTCACCTACAGCAAGCATTACTGCGTCCAGTGCAGGAAACACTTCTCCCTGCCCATGGACCATCTCGCCCAGCCTTCGGGGCGTTTCACCAACAGGGTCCGCCGCACGGCCGTCGACCTCGTGGTGAAGCAGGAGATGACACTCGAAAAAGCGACGCTCCGCATGCGGCAGAAATATCATGTTCATGTTCCTCCCACCACCCTGCACGACTGGGTTGTGGCCGAGATGAAAGTCGACTAGACAGACAGCGCGGATACGACATCATATCGACAAGTGATATGACTGCAGACCGGTGCGCCGCTCAATTGGCCGCCGGTTTTGTGTTTTCCAGGGGCTTACCGAAACCGGACAAAGCAACCCGGCCACACACACCTCAGTGCCCACACGATACTCCATAAAAAACAGTGATGATTATCCGCCCCGCAGACGCGGTTCCGAGGGATTGCGTTTTTTGGATATCCTAACATTATCTTGCGATTTATTGCTTGCACCCCGGAACTTGGGCGGCTAGAATCGCCTGATGATCCACCTTTTACATTTATTCGCGTGAGGGATGGGGCATTTTGCAGCGCCGGATAGTCAGCTTTCAGGGGCATGTGCAGGGAGTCGGCTTCCGGTATACGGTAAGCAGGATCGCCGGCGGTTTCGAGGTTACCGGATATGTGAGGAACTGCACCGACGGAAGCGTGGAGATGGTGGCCGAGGGTGGGAGCAGGGAACTTAACGCTTTCATCGCGGAGATCAGAAGCACCATGTCTCACTTTATCCGAAATGTGAACATGCAGAAAGCTCCAGCAGACGGGACATTCAGCGGTTTTTCGATAAGGCACGGCTGAACCCCATTAGCCAATTATTACTCCATGAGGACCCACCATTGAAATTCGGAATTTTCGGCGATATACACGGAAACCTTGAAGCCCTTGATGTCTGCGTCGGCAAGATGAAGGAACTGGGCGTAGACCATTACCTCTGCATGGGCGATATCGTCGGATACGGGGCCAACCCCGAGGAATGCGTGCAGATAGTGCGCGACCTCAACGCCATCACCATCTCCGGCAACCACGACCACGCCGTTATCGGCTGCCTTGACATCGCCTACTTCAACCAGTACGCCCGGCAGGCCGCGATATGGACGCGCGAGCATCTTTCCGACACATCGAAGGACTGGCTGCGTACGCGGTCCTTTGTGGAGCACATGGATAAATTCGTAATCGTCCACGGCTCGCTTCAGGCGCCGGAGCTTTTCAATTACGTGCAGACGGTGAAGGACGCGGAGCTCAATTTCAGGATCATGGACAAGAACCTCATGTTCCTCGGCCACAGCCACCAGCCCCTCGCCTTTTTCAATACCGACCCCATGACCTATACCCTCGACAACGTTATTCCCCTCGATGAAGATGTCAAGTCTATCGTCAATGTCGGCTCGGTAGGACAGCCGCGCGACGAGGACCCGCGCTCATCCTTCTGCGTCTATGACGACGAAGCGAACGAGGCTGTGATCTACAGGATGGAATACGATATCGAGAAGACGGCGCAGAAGATTCTCGACGCCGGTCTGCCGCAGGCCCTCGCCCTGCGCCTCAGCCTCGGCAAGTAAGACTCACCGAAATAATTTCCGTCATTTCATCGCATTAATCGCCAGAGCGAGAAGCAGGAATATCATTCCCGCTGCGGTGAGATATATGTTGGCGCTGCCGACATCCGAACCGCTTACCGGAATATTTTCCCACGGCACATATTGTTTGAATGACTGCACCAGCGAGCCGCCACCCGCGAGGGCGATTGCGGAGAGCTTGCGCCCGTCCGCGCCGAAGCTGAGATACTCTTCGCGTTTTTCCACAAGAAGAGGGGCGGAGGCGAGAACCTGCCCTGCCTCGCCGTCCCGAACATCCGCGCGCCAGAGGCCGGGTTCTGGCGCAAAAGTCTCACCCCGCCACAGGCCGGGCGCATCGGGATTGAGTTCGAAATAAAATGGGTGCGTGCCAGTCGGGGCGCGGTGGCTGAATTTCGCAAAGCTCGCGCGCAAGCTCCCGTCCAGTTCGCCATCCGCCCTGAACCACAGGACAGTCCGGCCATTCTCGATCGACGCGGAAGCGGAACCTGCCCGGGAGCCGGCGAGAACCCAGTTCATGACTTTCTCGGCAAGCTGGCCACCCCTTCCGCCCCCAACGCAGGCCGCCCAGAGGGAAGAGTTGACATAGGCCACACGCCCGAGACCGCTCCGCCGTACGGCAAGCAGGACATCGCCCTCCGAGGTTTCAAGAAGGGCTACGCCGCCCGCATTTTTCCGCAGCGGCCCGGCCTGATAATAATCGCCGAAAGCGGGAAGCTGGAGTGGGTCGATGCCGGCGGTGATTGAGTGGGGCTTGATGGCGGCCACGCGGCCCTCTTTCCGGATTACGTTTTTATGTTTCCTCAATTCGGATTCGAGGATGGCGGGGAGCACGAGGAGGCGTTCCGAAGCATAAGTAACTGTCGCGCCGGTTTCATTATGCAACCGGGCAAGCATCTCCCGGTTGGGGTCGTCGCCGACCGCGACGATGTGGAGCGTTGCACCGATTTTTTCAAGGCGCGCGGCGAGAGTCTTTATCGCCTCGTCGAGGTTGCCGTCCTTCTCGACCGTATCGCCATCGGTTATCATGACAACCGCGCGGTGACGTGCGAGCGCCCCATCAAGCATGTCGAGAGATTTCTCAGCACCGGTGAAAATGCTGGTGCCGCCCGAGGCGCCGAGATTGCGCAATGCCACCCCCGCCCTACCCTCGCCGCCGACCTCGCCG
>JAFGWW010000036.1 GCA_016936955.1 Planctomycetota bacterium
CGATGGTGACGTAACGGCGGCGGCAATAGTCCTGAAACTTTTTCCGGCATACGGGGCAGTGGCAATCCGGCTCGTCGCCGTGCTCGTTATCCATGTGCCACCCAAGAACGCCGGGATGTTTTCCGTAATGCATGCCCATGGCGGCGGAGAGGGCGGCCCCGCGCTCAAGGACGTAGGGATGGTTGATGCAGAAAGAATAGCGGCTGCCGTATTCGAGCACCACCCCGTCCTCGCGCTCAAGCTTTACGGTCGGATCTTTTTCCACCATCCACGCAGGGAGGGTTCGAAGGGGCGGGCAGAGCAGCACGCCGATCCCGCGCTGCCACGACTTCTCAAGAAAGCCGTCAAACCAGTCGAAATCGTACTTCCCCTCCTCCGGCTCAAAACGGGTCCACGCAAACTCGCAGACGCGCAGACAGTTCACATGGGCCTGCTTCATCAGTTCCAGATCGTTCTCCCATGTCGAAGGCTCGCAGTGTTCGGGGTAATAGGCTGCGCCGAAAAGCATGTCATACTCCTTTATTTGTCATTTCTGAAAGTAAATAATCGTAAGCGCCACAGGTATAAATCTCTTTAAAACTCTACTTATCGCAGTATATTACATATAATAACAGGAATGAATGGCTATTCTGCCGCATTCTGGATGGCATTTTTGGCGCACAAGCATAGCCGGGAAGAACGCATGAGAACCCAGGACCAGCTTATCATAAACTATCTCGATACGCGGGAGATGGTCTATCGCGTGCTTGGCCAAGGGCCCGCCATGATTGGCATCGGCTCCTACCCCAAGCCCGATCCCGACAGATGGAAAATCGAGTTCCCCTTTCAGAAAGAATACAGCGCCGTATACCTTCTGCGCGGCAGCGGAACATACCGGGACACGGCAGGCAACCGTTTCCGCCTCGAAGCAGGGACGGTCTTCCACCGCCTCCCCGGAGTTCACCACTGGAGCGAACCCGACAGCGGCGGGCAATGGCTGGAGATGTTTATTCACCTCCCAGCCACCGTCTGGGAGGGGCTGAGGGCGGGCGGACTTTTCGAGAACGGGCCGGAACCGTGGCGCATCGGTTTCGACGCCGACATTCTACAACGCATGATCCGCATGCGGCAGTTACTCACCAAGGCCGAAGGCTACGAAGTTCTGGGCATCGCGTTGCAGATCGAGGCCCTGCTTCTCGACATGAAACTGCGCAGCACGGACAGTTCTGGAAAAGAGGAGAAAGGCCTGCTCGAACTCGCCTGCTCCGGTCTGCGCAGGGATCTCTCAAGCTCGCTAGACCTCCCCTCCCTCGCTCGCGAGTTGGGGCTCAAGTACGACGCCTTCCGCCGCTGGTTCCGGAGCTCCACCGGCCTCTCGCCCGGAGCCTACCGCAACCGCGCGCGATTCGAGCAGGCCTGCCAGCTGCTGTTGAGCACCGACATGGACCTGTCCATGATCGCCCGCGAGCTCGGATTTACCGACGCCTACTCCTTCTCGCGCCAGTTCAAGAAATACGCCGGCCTCGCGCCCTCGAACTATCGCAGGCAGCGCGGATAATCCCGCCCATACACACGCTTCCATTGCCAAAGTTTTTTTGCTATACTTCCCTACCATGGCGAAGATGGAAATTCCGGAATGGCTCAGATACGAATGCACCGGCTGCGGGATGTGCTGCAGGCGGGGGCTCAACATCTGGTGCCCCCTGCCCGACCGGATACGGCTGGGCGATTTTGAATGGGCAAAAAAATATCCGCAGCTCAAAGGGCACAAGCTATTTCTTCCTTACGGGCCGAACTACCGCTTCGCCCTTGACGAAAAAGGCGCCTGCCTGTTTCTGACCGACGAGAACAAGTGCATCCAGCACTCCGAACTCGGCTTCGACGCCAAAACCCTGACCTGCAAAATGTTCCCTTACAACCTCCTCCACTCCAACGGGAAGGTCTATGTAAGCCTCCTCTTCTCCTGCCCCGCCGTTATCGACGGGATCGGGCCGAAGGTGAGTGAGCAGACGCCAACCCTCAAGAAACTTTTGAAGGAGATGGACGGTTATTTTCCGGTGCCGCCCCTTACCGAGGAGACAGCCCTCACCTCGCGCCGCCCGGTAACATTCAGGAATCTGGAGCTGCTGGAAGCGAAACTCATCGCCGCACTCTCTGAGCCCGAACTCCCCCTCGTCCGCAAAATACTCCGGGCCGCCTCCCTCCTCGACCGGCTGGAAGAGACCTGCGAGGAGAGCGTAAGCAAAGATGAATTCGCCAACACCCTCGAACACTACGACGGCAAGTGCAGGGACGAAGCCCGGAACTGCGGCCTCAAGCACATTCCCCTCGGAATGTTCGAGCGGCTTTTCCTGCGGATGATGCAGGGGGCGTGCTCCTCCGTAGCCCTCTCCGGCCTCACCTCGAAAAGTTTTATCAGGCGGCAATCGGCGCGGCTCAGAAGATTCTTCCTCGCCATGCGCTACATGTACGGCAGCGGCGAGATCCCGGCGCAGAAGAGCGACTGGGAGATGCTGATGGGGGCGGAGAGCCCCGCCCGTGACTCGGTATCGTTCAGGCTGGCCAGGGAGGTCAGCGCCCTCCACCTTCCCGACGAGAGCGAGGAGCTTATCGCCAGATACCTAAAGACAAAATTCGGCGGGCGCACTTACTTCGGGCGCGAAGGCTGGGGGCTGGCGGTCATCCCCGGCGCGCGGGTTGTGCTCTCGCTGGCCTCAATCGTTGTATGGCACGCGAAAGTCCGCGCCGCCCTCGACAACAGAAACGAAGTAGCCCACAAGGATATCCGCGAGGCGGTTCTTCTTACCGAACACACCTTCGGGCACGCATCGTCGCTGCACACCGGCTTTGTGGTCAAGTCCATCTCTATCGCCAACCGCGCTGGCTGGCCCCAGAAGGCCGCGCTCCACACCATGCTGTAATTGACGCCACCGGCTCAACCATAGGCAACAGCAATAAAAAAAGGCCGGTCATAAGCGCCCGGCCTTTTCAATTTGTTTTTCGCAAGCGTAATCAGTATGCCATGCTGGAGCGGCCGTTGCTGGAAAGGTCGTCGCCCCACTTGCTGTCGACCCAACCGATGTTGGCAAGGCCAAGCTCGATCGTCTCTTTCTTCTTGTGCTTGGTGTCGGCGTAGGAGATCATGACCTCCGCCATGGGCTGCGGATTGAGGGCGCCCGGACGGATAACATCGCCTACGCTGGGGTCAAGCTCCGGGCCTTCGGTCTGGGGAATGACGTTGTAGGTGTTGCGGTCAACCCAGCCGTCGGTGACGTTGTTCTCCACAACCGGCGTGTCAACCACAGCAACACTGTAGTCGTTCGCGGAAGAAGATACAACCGAGGTATCGGCTACCACATCATCCTCGATCCGGGTGGCGACGCTCTTCACGGCAACCGCGGGCTCTTCATATGAGGAGACGACAACCCCGTCGGAGCTGACCTCGTCAAGCAGAAGAAGCTCGGCCGCGTCAAGGGTCAGGTCGGAAGCCATCGCAAGCTCGACGTCAATGTCGGCGCTCTCGATCCCGGCTTCGTCACGGCTCACAAGAAGGAAGGCGGGAAGAATCTCTTCATCCGCCGCCTTGGCCGGCACCTTCCTCGCATACGGAATCGCTCCCGCAGTCGATGAATTCACATATGTGTAATTGGTTGATACGGCAACCTCGCTCGGATCATACCTGAAAGCCTGCTCCTCCCGGCAACCGCCGAGGAAGAAAAGAATGCCGCAACCGCAGGCCACGCAGAGAAAAAGAATCTTTCTCATAATGCTAATATCCTCCGTGTGTTCTCCCTTTGATACGCTATATAATGTACGTTTATTACCATGTGGTGGCAAGCATTTATATTGTCATTTCAGTCTTTTTTTCATTTTATTTCGGATTCTTTCAGACCGCCCTATTTTTATTCAAACAATCACCGAAACCACTTGACATCCACCACTTCGCAAGTATTCTTATTGCTCCCGCTCAGGAGGCGACAACCCCAAGGCGGGAAGCGATTAAAAAATATCAGGAGAGATGCCGGAGCGGTCGAACGGGCACGCTTGGAAAGCGTGTGTAGGGGCAACTCTACCCAGGGTTCGAATCCCTGTCTCTCCGCCAACATCAAAACAGCCCTAACTGCTTATTCTTGTAAGCGTTAGGGCTGTATTATTTTGCAGGCTGCGGCATGACGGGGCGCCCAGAGCTTAACGGTTACGCCGAGTCCTTTGTGGCAACCATTAAGCGGGAGTGTCTGAATTATTTCTTCTGCATTTCCCTGAGCAAAGTCGATTATATCGTCTCGACCTTTGTCCGCTACTATAATTCTGTCCGACCCCATCAGGGTGATGATATCGGCAATAACGTCCTGGACTCTGATTTCCGCTCATCTCCGCATGGCACGATTAAATGCGATTCCCGCGGGTGGCACCGACGTTTACGTCGGTGTGCGTCAGCACAAGAAAACTTTTTTCTACCAGCTTCCCGTCCCCTGTCTGATCATGATTCACTGCTGAAGTATATGGTAGTTTGAAATGATATGCACGGCAAACAGAATAGGATTCTTGCAGCTACGCGGCCCCGACATAAACATCGGGGCCGCCCGCGGAACGATCTCTCGCTCCCCTTGATTGGGTTGGTGGGTGGTTTTGTTCAGCTAGAGATTGGTGGCGC
>JAFGWW010000353.1 GCA_016936955.1 Planctomycetota bacterium
CCGGAGCGCACGCGGGGGTGGGTCGACTTTGCCCTCGGGTATCTCGGGGGCGGGCGGGGGGTGATGGAGCACAAGGGCGGGGTGGTTAATCTTGTGCCTGGAACCTGTCTGATTCTGCGGGGAGGAGAGGATTATGCCTTTCGCTCGGCCCGGGGCGGAGCTTTTCGGCAATACTGGGTGCATTATGATTATCTCGATGGAAAGGGAAGGGCGATTCCTTTAGATCGGGTGGAGGCGCCGCCTTTGAGCCGCCTTGCCGAAGACCCGCAATTGCTCGAACTGCTCCTTTCCCGGCTTGTTCAGTGCGTGAGAGATGGTGGTGCAGCCGCAGGTTTGACCGAGGTCTGGTTCTCCGCGATTATGGCAGAAATAAGCAGGATTGATTCTGATGTTGCCGAGGAGTCCCGGTGCGCAAAAAATGATGACCGCGCGTGGGTGGAAAAGATATGCCGAGATATCCGCGAGCAACCTGAGAAGGACTGGCCGGTGGCGCGCATGGCGCGGGAGCTTGGCGTATGCCGTTCCCATTTTTACAAGATCTTCCGGCGCATTACCTCCCGTTCACCGCAGCAGTTTGTCATGGAGGAGAGAATGCGCCTTGCGCGGATGCTTCTGCGAGAGAGTGCCAATAGCATCGGATGGATAGCCGACAAGCTGGGGTACAGCGACCAGTATTTCTTCAGCCATCATTTCAAGGCTTTCCATGGCGAAAGCCCGAGTTCTTTCCGTAAGTCACAGGAATCATGACTTTTCTGTATTTGCGCCATGTTATGAAACAAACTGTTGTGTTTTGACGGAATATATCTAACATTTCGCGTGTTGATGAATTTTCACACAGGAGCTTTTATCTTATGTTCGAATCCAAACGGCCTGCGCCTGAGAAGCGCTGTTTTCAGAGTAAAGCTGTCGAAGAGGCTATCGCCTCCATAAAATCCTCCATTGCCGACGAGGAACTCGCGTGGATGTTCGAGAATTGCTTCCCCAATACTCTAGACACCACGGTCGAGGTAGGCGAGGTTGACGGCCGCCCCGACACTTTTGTCATTACCGGTGATATCCATGCCATGTGGCTTCGCGACTCCACCGCCCAGGTTTGGCCCTATATCCGTTACGCCTCTGAGGATGAGGAGTTGCGTCAGGTTATTCTCGGCGCAATTTACCGGCAGGCGGCTTGCGTGCGTATCGATCCATATGCCAATGCCTATAATAAAGAGGCGACAGGCGGGCACTGGGAAAGCGATTTGACAGATATGCTGCCAGAGTTGCACGAGCGCAAATGGGAGATCGATTCCCTATGCTATGTTATCCGCCTCGCTTACGGATACTGGCAGTGCACGGGCAAGCTGGACTTCATGGATTCAGACTGGCTGGAGACAGCGCGGTTGATTGTTAGTACTTTCCGTGAACAGCAGCGCATGGACGGCAATGGGCAATACAAATTCCAGCGCAAGACCATAACCTCGGCCGATACGCTGCCGCTTGGCGGGTATGGTTATCCGGTCAAGCCTTGCGGTCTTATCTGCTCTGCTTTCCGCCCGTCAGACGATGCATGTGTCGTCCATTACCTTGTCCCCTCAAACTTCGTTGCCGTGGTTTCTCTCCGCCAGCTTGCGGAAATGCTTGACGCCGCCGACATGGGGCGTGATCTCGCGGAGGAGGCGGTCGCAATGGCCAATCAGGTCGAGGCAGCGCTGCATGATTATGCCGTAGTAAAGCACGACACCCACGGGGCCATCTTTGCCTACGAGATAGACGGTTTTGGCGGCCAGCTTCTCATGGACGATTCGAACATCCCGAGTCTGCTGGCCCTTCCTTATCTCGGCTGCTGCGACCGGGACAACGAATTGTACGAGAGCACGCGCAGCTTTGTCCTGAGTGAGGACAACCCCTTCTATTTCAAAGGCAAATACGGCGAAGGTATCGGCGGGCCCCACGTGGGCATGGATTTCTTCTGGCCCATGAGCGTTATCATGCGCGCCCTTACCAGCGAGGACGAGGAGGAGGTGGCAGCGTGCATCAAGCAGCTCAAAGCCACTCACGCCGGAACCGGATTAATGCACGAGGGTGTGAATGTAAATAATCCTGAAAACTTTACCCGCAAGTGGTTCGCGTGGGTAAATACGCTGTTTGGTGAACTTATCGTAACCGTATCTGAAAAGTTCCCGACTCTCCTCGAACGGCAGTTCTAGGCCGAGTAATTATGAGTGTCGTGAAAAAGGCTTCCCGGGAAGGGACGCCTTTTGCTTGTGCGCTGAATGAACTATTTCTCTGGGGCGGTTTCCCGGGGTTCTTCTTCCAGTTTCCCGCTGCGGATAAAGCTGGTCATCGCAACGCAAGCCGGGTCGTTCTCCTCGGATGAATGTTTAAGGATTCCACCGTGGTCCCTGTCTTTCACCACGACGAGGCGGGCATTCGAATTCTTCCCTACTTTTTTAAGCGCCGCGAGAAAATACTGATTCTCCTCCAGCCTGGCTGGCCAATCCTTGTCGCCGATCAGAAGGAGAATGGGCGGGGTCTTTTCGGTCAGGTAGTGGATGGGTGCCGCGTCGTCGGCGGTTATGACGCTGGAGCTGATCCCTCTCTCTCCTGCCACGGTGAAATGGGTCATGGTCTGTCCGCTCATGGGGATGAACCCGGCGATGTTTTCTATCTTAACTCCCGCATCGGCCAGAAAATGCGCATCCATCGCCAGAAGCGACGAGATATATCCGCCTGCGGAGTGGCCTCCCACAAAAATATTGGGCAACGCCCCAAGCTCCGCCGCATTATCAATCGTCCATTTTACCGCCCGCGCCGAGTCTTGGATATAAACCGGGAACTTCACCTTCGGGGAGAAGCGGTACTCCGGCACGACAACGCCTATCCCTCTAGCTGCGAAACTTTTCGCGAGTTTGGTGGTCAGGCCGCTGGTCTTCGCGCCCCCCTTAAGTGCGCCACCGTGGAACCATACGAGCAGCGGAAAGGGCTTGTCCGTTTCTTTGGGCAGGTAGGCGTCCAGCTTGCACTGGGATTTCTCGTACTCGTCTTCGCTTTTTTGATCACAATACGGGATGTCCTGTTTGATTACTATTCCCGGTTCCTGCGCTTCTTCCCCCGCCCAGATTCCGACGCAACATGCCTGTGATATGCAGATGACGCCTAAAACGAGCAATAGATGCCGAAAAGCGGGATTCTTTTCAGTAACACACATGTCAGTCCTTCCTTGTCGGGAGCCAGTTTCAGTAAGGCCAATACGTATAGGCAAAATATATTTTACCCTCTGGTTTTTACAGTTCAACATAAATATCGGGTCAATCTTTTGCTGGTATGGGATTGCAGGACAGAAAGCGGCAGTCACCCACTCAGTCGTCTCTGCCTGCTTCGCGGATCTGTGTTGGTGATTGGCCGGTAATCTGCCGGAATATTCGGCTGAAGTAGAATGAATCGTGAAAGCCGGTTATGGGGGCGATTTTCTTAACCGGCAGGGTGCTGTTTCTAAGCATATGGATCGCCTGCCGTATGCGAATCTCATTAAGGAAAGCTTTCGGGGTCTCACCTGTTCTTTCCTTGAACTGGCGATAGAAATATCCTTCGCTGTATCCGTAGCGGTCTGCAAGCTCGGTTACGGTTATGTCTGACGAGTAATTTTCGTGCAGGAACTGAACCGCCTTGTCTATGCAATCGGTCGTCTCGGTCTGTGCTTTCTTCAGAATGCGCAGAGCCCTGTGTACGATAAGAGCCATCCATGCGTCGATTTCAGGCCCCATAAGAGCGCCCGGGATATGTGTCTCTGCCCAGAGCGACTGGCATAATTGTTCCATGTGCGGCGAGTCGGTCAGCAGCGGTTCGCTTCCATTCATCTCGTCTGTCAGGCTGCCTTTTATCCCCACGTAAATCCTGTCGAATTGGTTGGCGCCGTATTCGTAATGGGGCACGCCTTGCGGAATCAGGGCGAAGGTTCCGCTTCGCATGCGCAGCTTTTTTTCGACGGTTTCTTTTTTGGTCTGTTTCAGCCATATCAGATCCGCCGAGCCTTTGAAGATATAGATTATTTCGGGGAATTCGTGGTAGGTGAATTCTCGCTTGTTCTGCACGCCGATCGGCCGTTCGACATACAGGGGGCTTATCTTCTCGGATCTGCGTGACAGCCGGTCGTCTCCCCAGTTGGAGAGAGACAGGTAGTGCATGCTGGGCGTTACAAGCGATAGCTTCATGAAAGGTATTATAGCCAACATGTCATAAAAATCCATTATAAATTAGCCATTAAGGTCAGTGTGTGTCCGGTAATTGCGAGTAATATTCAGGCATAACCTGATTTACTACATACGAGCGGAGGAGAAGAGATGGCAGATAAGTGCAAGACATGCGTGGTCGGCGGCGGGGTAGGGGGGCGGTTGAGCCTTGACGCACTGGTGGCATCAGAAAAATATGAACTTGTGGGCGTAACCGATCTGCGGCCGGAAGTATGCGCCGAGCTCGAGCAGAAATATCCGGGAGTAAAGAGCTTTACCGATCACAATAAAATGTTCGACGCATGCAATCCTGATGTGGTCTGCGTCTCCACCTACGCGCCGAGTCATCTTTCTATCACGAAAGACGCTCTGGCACGCCCAATAAAAGGTATACTGGTGGAAAAGCCGCTTGGGGATACAGCCGTTGTCGGCGCCGAAGTTATCGGTGCGGTCAAGGCGCGCGGCATCCCCATGGCGGTTCCCCACGGCTTGCTGGTGGTTCCCCACGGGGCTGAGATTATTCGCAAAATTGCCGAAGGCGCTATCGGAGACCTCCAGCTTGTGGAGATCGAATGCTCCGGCTGGGATCTGATAAACGCCGGCATCCACTGGATAAATTTCTTTGTTGTCGCGAGTGGAAACGAGCCGATCGAATCGGTACAGTGTAATTGCGATACCACAACCAGAACCTATCGCGACGGTATGCAGGTTGAGACCGAGTCGGTTTGCATGATAGTAACCAAAAGCGGGGTGCGCTGCGTCCTCCATATGGGCGATGAGGTCAGTTCTCTCGGCGGGGCGTCTACTCTCTTCCGCTTTATCGGTTCGGCAGGCATGCTTACCTTTGAGGGCTGGAAACCGGGCTACACGCTACTAAATGCCGAGTGTCCGAAGGGGACATTTTTCGACCCCCAGGGCGATGGCCGCAAACATCACCAGGTGCATCTTGATAATATGGCCGCATGTATCGACAGCGGCAAGCCGGATTACTCCGTTGCTGAAAGCTCGCTCAAGGCACTGGAAATTATCGAGTCGGCATATCGTTCGTCTCAGGCGCGTTGCAAGGTCAAGTTTCCTTTCGCCGATTTCAAGGAGCCTGAGGATTCCGATTGGGTTCCCGGCATTCCCTACAGCGGCGAGGGTGGCGGCAGGGATGGCAGGCAGTTTGGCTAGGTGCTAATTCTTCTTATCTAACAATACAACCCTTTGATTTGCTGGAGAAATTATTATGAAGCCAATTACTTTTGCCGTTGTGGGCGGCGGTTGGAGATGCGAGTTCTTTCTGAGGATTGCCAGGGCTTTACCTGAACGGTTTTCCGTGTCGGGTGTGGTCGTGCGGGATGCGGCCAAAGGCAAGGAACTCGAGAAAGCGTGGTGCGTGAAGACTTTCCGGTCAATCGACTCCATGCTGGCCGTCACATCTCCCTCGTTTGTCGTCACCTCGGTTTCTTGGGCAGCCAATCCGGAGGTGGTCTGCGAGCTGGTAAACCGCAGAGTTCCGGTGCTCTCCGAAACCCCACCAGCAACCAGCCTTGAGGAGATGACCAAGCTCTATAAAACGGTAAGTGAGAATGTAGGCAAGGTTCAGGTCGCCGAGCAGGTTCATCTGCGCCCCCAGCATCAGGCGCAACTAGCCCTTGCCGAGAGCGGCAGGTTGGGAACCGTGACGCTGGCGCAGATGTCGGTCAGCCACGGTTACCACGGTATCAGCGTGATGCGCAAATTCCTTAAAGACAGGTTTGAGTGTCCGGTGGTTCGCGGGTTTGCTTTTACCGCACCGATTGTCAAGTCATCCAGCCGTGTTGGCCCCGCGGAATCTGAGGTGATGGGGGCTTCAACGCAGGATTTCTATTGCTTCGATTACGAGGGGCGTTTCGGCATGATCGATTTTACTGGCGACCAGTATTTCGGCTGGATCAGAAATGATCGCCTTCTTGTGCGTGGCGAACGCGGCGAGATCCAGAACAACGACTGCTATTATATTAAGGATATGAGTAATCCGTTGATGGTGCCTCTTCTGCGCAAGAGCGGCGGGGTAGAAGGAAATCTTGAGGGGCATTCCCTGCGAGGGATAATGTTCGGCGAAGACTTCATATATCGTAACCAGTTTTTCCCCGCGGCCTTGTCTGACGACGAGATTGCGATTGCCGATGCTCTTGTTCGTATGGATAAATATATCGAAACCGGCGAAGAGTTTTACTCCCTTGCCGACGCCTGTCAGGATCGCTACCTCAATATCGTGGCCGAGGAAGCCGTGCGTACAGGTACGGCGATAAAGACCGAGAAGCAGGTCTGGGCAAAGTAATTTGCCATACGGATTTGAAGAGTAAAATATCGTGTTGTGTTATGGGTGCATTGGTCAGTTTACTCTTCTTGGTGGCAGCTGACAATCTTATAACCGGATGGCGGAAGGTGACATGGCGGCAGGCGAACTCTATATCGAACAGCGTTACCCGAAGGGGTTTACCTTGATCGAACTGCTTGTCGTGATAACCATTATCTTTGTTCTTGCCGCATTGCTCCTCCCCGTTTTGCAGCAGACCATTGAAGTCTCAAAAAACGTGAAATGCGTAAGCAATCTCAAGCAGATAGGGGGCGGGTTTTACTCATATACAGAAGATTGGAACGGACGGTCGATGCATGGCAAGAGTAATTATGTGGGGAGTAAGGAATACAACTGGATGGGGGTTCTCGGCAGCTTTTACATGGATTTCGACGGGTGGGATAATCAGAGCTTTCCCGGCACCTGTGAAGGTGGCCACAGAATAATTATATATCAAATAGCGTCAGCCTGATCTTGGGCGAGGCGGAAAACTCCCGGCCGTAAGTGCTTTGGCCTGAAGGGGTTCTTCGCCTCGCCCTCTTATATTGCACATTGTGGTGTTGGCCGTCCTTATGTTCATCGCCTTGGCTGCAATAATTTCCTTGTAGTTTTATTAATTGCTGGTCTAATCTGTTCTGAGTTTTCTGTGCGTATTTATGGATACCAGTGCATGTCAGATCAGTCTCAAAATGAAGCCGAGAGCAAAACGGCGACAATCGAGTTCCTCTCCGGGTCCCGTCGGGAAGATATTCAGACAATCTCCATTCCGGGAACCTACCGCATCGGTTGCGGCGAGGATTGCGAGATAATCTTCGACGCCGGGAGTGAACCTTTCGTAAGCCGTCTGCATGCCGAGATAGTTCTCACCGATTTCAAGGCAGTCGTCTCCGATCTCGGTTCCTCCAACGGGACAATCGTAAACGGCGTTGTGATATCCGAACCCCGTGATATTCATAGCGGTGACGTGATCGAGTTCGGTAGCCGCGGACCAAGAATTCGGTTCCTTGCTAGAGGCAAAAATTTCCAACAGAACCTCGTGGGTAGGCACACCGTTGTTATTGCCAAGGAATCTACCCAGAAGAACAGCATGCCTGAGAAGAGAAAAAATCCCCGCGTAGAAATATCAATGGTTATTCTTGCATTTGTCTGTCTCCTTGCTTCCATCGCCTATATGCTCCATAATTCCGGGCGTCAGGATATGCAGGTGGAAAATCTTCAACATGAAATTGACATGACCCGCAAGCAGGTCAAGGATGCGGGAGAAGCAGGGCGTGACCTTGCCGATAAGTACAGTGCCGCCGTATATCTAGTTGCATTGCGCGTTAAGAAAGAAGGCTTTGAGGGGCGTGATGGGGCTTTGCCGGTAGGGTATCTTCATTCTGGCGGTACGGCGTGGGCTTTCGATGCTTCCGGAAGACTGGCCACTAATGCCCATGTCGTTACGGGCTCCCGTGAGTTGCTCGACGCTTACGGCGATTTTTTTGAACTGGTTGCGGTTCAGAATACAACGGGCGATATCTATAAAATCAAGGATATCAAGATCAATCCCGGCGCCAAAGACAAGACCTCTCCGGATTATCTGGTGTCTGATATTGCCCTCCTTACGCTGGACAAGCCGGTCCCCGTGACTTTCCCCCTTGCTGACGATGCGGGAATCACCGGCCTTTCGCCTGGCGTTCTGGTTTACACCATCGGCTTCCCGATTGAACACAACGGTGCCTTGCGTCAGTTTTACGGTTATGAATCGCCGGACAAGGTTATCGGCACAACCCGCTTCGGCTGGATTCAGCGCCTGACCTCGGCCGAAGGCTCTATCACCTCTCCCGAGAAAAGAAGGCTGGTTCATGTGGGCATTGCCTGCACGGGTGGGCAGTCAGGCTCTCCGCTCTTTACCAGCGACGGAAACGTGGTCGCCGTTCTCAACGCAACGGTTCAGCAGAACATGAGCGGCAGGGGGAACTTGGTGCCTCATCTTGGACAATTCGCCTACGCCGTGCGCGTAGACGTTCTGCGCGACATGCTTGTGGACGAGAAAAACCAGACGGCGAAAACTGAAAAATAAGACCTGCCTTTATTCTCCTGTCTCCGCCACGCCTGCGTATTATTCCTGTACAATCGCGTTCGGTTTGTTCGAGAAGGGATTGATCCTGACCGCCAGTGAAAACAGGTAAGGATAATCACTCTTCAGGTGCTGCATATAGGTCACCCACTGCGTAAGCAGTCTGGTGAACGCGCGCTCCATATCCCCCACAAGATGTCTGCGGTCGTTATCCGGCAGGGAGGCGAGATCGTCCCTGTGCGCCAGTTCATCGGTCAGGTGGAAGACCGCCCAGAGAAGATCCGTGAAGTTTTCGTGCTCAAGCAGGTTCGGGTTTTCAAGCAGGGTCAGCAGGAAGGCGCGCCTCTCCAACATGTAGGTGCGCAGCTCCTCAAGTCTTTCTGGGGCGGTGGAGAAATTAAGCCCCTTGAGGGATGATACCTTGTCCCGCGCTTCTTTGAACTGCGAATCTTTCCAGCTACCAGATACGCCAAGGCAAACCTCCTCCGTGTTGCTGGATGTCTCGATATTGCGAAGCCGGCGGATAAGCTCAGAGCCCATTTCGCTGAAAAACACGCCGATAGCCATGTTCATCTTCAGCAGCTTGGAGCGCCGCTCCCGCGACTCGAGCAGTTCGTGGAGGATAAGTGTTACCAGCAGCACCTCAATCGGGACAAAAGCAATATCTCCGACGAGGTAGAGCATTATATGGTGCGCATCCTTGAAGATCAGGAAGTGCACAGAATAAATAGCCGCGCTTGCGAGGATCAGAAGCAGACCGAATTTAAGTTTCCAGTTTTTGTTGTTCATCTTGTGATGCCTTCCGAATATCAATTAATGCGATCAGTTGTCGCTCGGTATAAAAGTATTACCTTGTGTCATTCTGAACGTAGTGAAGAATCTTGACGCTGGCTATTTGCATTCATCACACGAGATACTTCGCTTTGCTCAGGATGACATCTATGCAGAGCGATGAATCGTTGAGATATAACAGGTGCGCCATTAAAAAAGGACCCCGGTGTCAAGCCGGGGTCCTCTGGATTTGCTTAACCGCTCCGGCCTAGAGATCGAGGGGGCTGATGTATTCGCCCTTCTCGGCCTTGAGCTTCTCAAGACGCGCGCGCTGCTCGGAGAGTTCCTTCTTCATCGCTTCCGGCGTATCGCCTACGGTGGCGTAGATCTCGTCCATGCGGTCATGTTTGGCGAGCATCTCGGGAATGCGGATGGTGAACTGCTCCACG
Source organism: Planctomycetota bacterium (assembly GCA_016936955.1). GTDB lineage: Bacteria > Planctomycetota > SZUA-567 > SZUA-567 > SZUA-567 > JAFGWW01. Next base: position 9,814 of record JAFGWW010000353.1, read on the forward strand.
TAGTCGGCTTCCGAGTAATCCTTGTTGAGGACCTGCTTGAAGAGGGCCTTGATGTCTTCATACTTCGGGATCATGCCGTAGGCGGCGTCGAGGGCTTCGACCTCGTTATTGATGCGGAGATCCATCCACTTGAGCCATACGCCCTTGTCGAGCTTGCCGTTGAGGAACTTGCCGTCCTTCTTGATGAAGTAGTTGGTGCCGAAAATCTTCGGGCGCTTGATGTCTTTGGCGAACTCGAGGTTGTTGTTGATGTAGCGGCCGACCGACATGGAGAGGAAGTCCATGTTGGACATGACGTTCCACTTCCTTACGCCTTCGGCTCCGATGGTGGCTGCGGTGGTTTCCGATTCGAGCGTCGCGCCCATGGTGCAGACGCCGTGCTCCCAGCTGTAGGCTTCGCGTACCGGGACGGAGGTATCGCTGTCACGGCCGCCGTAGATGATGCCGCCGAGGGGGAGGCCTTCTGCCTTGTCCCAATCCGGATCACGGTTTTCGAGGTCCTTGATGCGGACGGTGTAGCGGGCATTCTTGTGGCTTGGGGTTGTGCCCTTGCCGTCAGGGCCTACCATGCCCTCGTTCCACTTGCCGCAGTGGTTGTAGCCTTCGGAGGGGATCTCGTCGCCGCTGCC
>JAFGWW010000037.1 GCA_016936955.1 Planctomycetota bacterium
AGGATACGCTTTTTCTGTTCCGAAGCGGGCTGGGATTCTGCGCTCATGATTGATCCTTTAGCAAGCTGATGACGTACTGGTTTAAAACGTAAAGATTACAAAAAAACGCCCCATTCCGCAAGTCCGGTCGATAATTTTGGAAAATTGGGGATACATCCAAGGGAAAGTGAATATAATATTAACGTATGCATGGACCAGGATCAGGAAGAATGGGGGGCCATATGGGCCCGGGGCCGCGCGGCGGCAAGGACGGTGAGAAAAAGAAACACCGCTCCCACCCCGTCTTCTCTCAGGACCGCAAAGGCAGCAAAGAGCTTTTCCGCCAGTTCATCAAAGAGCGCGGTATTTTCGGCAACAAAAAGCCTGAAAAAACCGAAAAGGCAGATGACCCGGAGAACCAGCAGGCCGAAAGTCCGGAGGCGGAAGCGTCTTCCTCAGAAAATTCAGCCAAAAAAGCGGAGAAAAGCAGGAGTACAGGCTACTACCTGCGCAAGTATCTGCATCTGCTCAGCGACCAGAAGCTACGCCTTCTGACCGTCGTTCTGCTTTGCCCCCTCCTCGTGGGCATGCATATGCTCATGCCGTGGTCGAGCAAGTATTTTATCGACACCATCCTCCCGCAGGACAACCTTAACCTTCTATATAAATGCTGCGGCGCCCTGCTTGCTCTGCTTGTTTTGTGGGTTATCCTCTCCATAGTGCAGGACTATCTCCAGCACTGCCTCATCGGCAACATCATCACCAGCACCAAGCGCAAGCTGATGAAACACTTCCAGCAGATGCCCCTTGAGCGCATTCAGGAACTCAAGGTCGGCGGGGTGATCTCAAGGCTTCAATCTGACACGGAAGCGTCGGCAAACCTGCTTCATCAGGCCATCCTCACCCCCCTGAACGCCGCCCTCATGCTTATCGGCAGCATCGGCTCCCTCAGCCTTATAAACTGGCAGGTGACGGTTATCTGCCTCGCTTTCTGCACCGTGGTTATCGCTATCACTTATGTCTTTTTCAACATCATGCGCCCTTACCAGAAGTCGATACGCGAAGAGCTTGCCGCAATCGGCGGACACCTCGCAGAAACTTTCAGCGGGATCCAGCTTGTGCGCGCCTTCTCGCGCGAACGGGCAGAGACAAAAGCCTTTGCCACCCAGACCAACCTGCTATGGCGCAAGGGACTGTGGGCGACGATCCTGAATATCGCGGTGCACCGTTCGGTTCGGCTTATCCACATGCTGATTTACGTCTCGATCTGGGCGGTGGGCGGATATTTCTATATCAACGACAATATGAAGACTGGCGACCTTGTGGCCTTCACCATGTTTATCGGCTGGCTCTTCCAGCCCATCTTCATGATCATGGGCTCCTTCTCCGCCATGCAGACCAGTTTCGCCTGCGCTGAACGCATCTTCGACTTGCTGGAGGAACCCTCCTCCATGCCTGACGTGGACGACGCCGAAGCCAAGGAGACATTTGAAGAGGCTATCGTCTTCGATAACGTCAACTTCGACTATCCCGACGGCACCCGCGCCCTCCACGACATCAACCTCACGATCCCGCAAGGCAAGGTGACTGCCCTCGTAGGCCCCAGCGGCGCCGGCAAGACCACCATAACCAATCTGGTAATGCGTTTTTACGACGCCACCGACGGGTGCGTGCTGATGGACGGGAAAGATATCCGCCAGATGCGCCTCATGAACTACCGCAAACTCACTGGGCTGGTTCTGCAGGAGATATTCCTCTTCGACGGCAGCATCAAGGAAAATATCCTCTACAGCCGCCCTGGCGCCAAGATGGAAGAAGTGGAGAGAGCGGCTAAGATGGCGCACTGCACCGAATTTATCGACAACCTCGAGAACAAATTCGACACCATTATCGGCGAGCGCGGCATAAAACTCAGCGTAGGCCAGAAACAACGCCTCGCCCTCGCCCGCGCCATTCTGCGCGACCCGCAGATCATGATTCTTGACGAGGCGACCTCGAACCTCGATTCCGAGAGCGAATCCCTGATTCAGGACGCCTTGCGTAACATTTTCGAAAACCGCACCACCCTCGTCATCGCCCACCGCCTCTCGACCATCATGGACGCCGACAATATCGTGGTTGTCGACAAGGGTCGCATTGCTGAGCAAGGCACCCACGAAGAGCTTCTCAAGGCCCAGGGCCGCTACTACCAGCTATATATGAAGCAAATGGAAAAAGCCGAACGCAGCAAGACCGTTTTCGACTGGACAGACGAGAATGGAGGCGAGGAGGAGTAACTACCCGCCACCCACCCAAGACCTGCACCTAACACAACACGCAAGCTTACGCGCACCTTCCCTTTACGTCCTCACCATAATACAGATAACATCTTTCATCCCTTTAGTTTATAAAACTTGCGCATGTAATATCAATAACGTCAATAGAGGTTATCAAATCCTGACGTAAAACAAAACCTGCTCTATTTCAAGACAAAGACTTTCATTATAAATGTAAACCTCCGCACACAAGCCACCATTTAAATACATCATAAAGTGCTGATTTATTTGGATTTATGAACGATTAAAATTATTTTACCCATATTTTGTAAAAAAAACGATTGCGGCTTGACAATCGTAACATAGGGGGGTATTGTCATTCATATCTGAAGTAAGGCTTTTCATATATGAAATCTGAAAACACGATACCATCTCTCGAAAAGGCGGTCGCCCTCCTCGAATATCTCGGGCGGAGCGAGAATGGCGCGACCCAGCAGGAGCTGGCGAGGGAGTTGAAAATAACCCCCAGCACCTGCTATCGCATCATCCAGACTCTGAACCAGAAGGACTGGGTGCGCCGCCAGCCCAATAATACGTATACAATCTCGGGCGGGATTCTGATGGCGGCCATGAAGCTGGTCAACCGCGTGGCGCGGTTTGAGTCGGCCCAGCCGGTGCTTGAGAGGCTTTCGGCGCAGACCGGCCTTTCGTGCAAGCTCTCAATCCGTCAGGGCGAGGACCAGGTAACGGTTCTCCGCGCCGAATCCCCCCGCCCCATGTCGATTTCCGGCAAGGTCGGAGCACGCTTCCCTATTATTGAAGGTTCGGTCGGCGCAGCCTTGCTGAGCTACGACGAGCGCGAGGATATTCTCTCTCTCGCAGAAAATTGCCGCGAAGATATTATCGAAAAGACGGAACCCCAGATAATTCTCGACATGGCTGATGAAGTTAAGGCCAAAGGCTACTGCATCAATTCACTGCAAAACCGCTGGCGCATTACCGCCATGTCCGGGCCGGTACTGGACAGGGACGGGCAGGTAATCGCCGCGATCACCATCCTCGGCTTCAAGGAAGATTTTGAAAAGAACACACTGGACGAGCTCGCCCGTCGGCTGGAGATAGCAGCCGCCGAGTGCGCCAAACTCGCATAACGTTTTTTACTCAGGAGAAGGCAATGACTGCCCAAGTGGACCCGGCAAACCTTAAAATCACCGACATGCGCTTCGCGGACATCGACGGCGCGCCCAAGCGCTGCACCCTCATCAAGATCTACACCAACCAGGGGCTTATCGGCTACGGCGAGGTGCGCGACGCCTCAAGCCGCACCTTCGCAGCCATGCTCAAGAGCCGCATCATCGGTGAAAACCCGTGCAATGTGGAAAAGATTTTCCGCCGTATCAAGCAGTTCGGCGGCCATTCCCGTCAGGGCGGTGGCGTAAGCGGCATCGAAGTTGCCCTTTATGACCTCGCGGGCAAGGCATGGGGCGTTCCGGTCTGGCAGCTTCTGGGCGGCAAGTTCCGTGACGAGG
>JAFGWW010000354.1 GCA_016936955.1 Planctomycetota bacterium
ATTCGGCGAAAACGCGCTGGGGCATGTTTTTTTCGTCCATCTCGGTCCACGCTTTCCACTCCGGAGAGGGGGAGAGGTCGAGCACCGCGATGTGCACGCAATGCCCGGCCACGCCGCCTGCGTCGTGATCGTCGATGATGGCGGTAATGAGCGAGTCTTTCTCGGAGACGGTGCCGTAACAGCGCGTAACACCCGTCTTGAACTCGTTCACATACTCGACAAAACTCGCGGTCGAGTAAAAGCGGCGGCGCGTGTTGATGCGCACCGGCGCGTCCATCAGGTCCTCGCGGAGATTGAGCTCCACGCTGCCGTCACGACGGCGATCGACCACGAAGGTCATACCGTCATGCGTCACGATCTCCGGACTGGTCAGGGAGCCGATCATCTTCCCCGCATCGAGCACCTCGGCGAGGCCATTCCCGCCTGCCGCCTTGAGCTCTGTATAACCTTGTTCACCGTACTTCACTTTCTTCTCCTTCTCTGGTTAACGGAAAAACTACTCTTCCTTCTTGTCCATGCTTTCGCGGAGCTGCTTCCCCGCATCCTTCACCACGTCATCCACCGTCATCTGGCTCGGATCGCGGGTGGAGATATGGAGCTCGTCATCGACATACATCGTGTCAGCCCCCATCTTGACGGTCGCCACCTTGGCGGAACTATCCACCGTGATGTCAAGCATGTCGGTGCCGCGACGATCTTTCAGCGACTCCTTGAGCTCCATGTCGATCTTGATCGTAACCGTGCTCTTCCCCCCGGTGTGCTTGGTCGCGCCAAGGCACTCCAGCAGGTTCTCCTCGATCTTCCGCAGCGCCCTGCCGCGGTTAGCGTCGGAGAGAATTTTCAATACCCCACTCATGCTTTTTCCTCCTATATAAAGCGGATTGGTTTTTAAGATGCGCCTGGCGACAAATGAATGAGGGGGAAAGATCAACACCAGGCGCCACGAAAAGGATTAACGGACGCGGCTGGAGGGGCCTCCGCGATCCTGATTAGCGCGATTGATGATGGGGACTTTCTGAACTACAAGGTCAGCTTCGTCCATCCACCATCCGTCAGGCACCTTCATATCCTTGTTGGCTTTGGGCTGGACATAATAACGGTTACACCCATTAAGACATTCAGACCTCGACGTAACGACACCTTTAAGACCGGTGACTTTGCTCTTTACGGTTGAACCAAGTTCGATAGTAAAAACAGACATGATCACTCCTTCAAACCAAACAGATAAAAAGCCTTCACGGACTCGGCGCGTCGCCAGCTCGTCAGCATAGGTCCTCGGTGACATATCACCCCGCGTCTACGGCCGTGAAGGCGAACAATTAAACAGTCAGAGGCGTTGCCGCGCCGACGACGATGTCACGGATTGCCATAGCCTTGATGTACAGGTCTTCGCGGTGCTTCTCTTCATGCGGGGCGAGGCAGAACCAGTCATCGTCGCGGTACCATTCTGGCATTTCGGTGAAGCCCTTCTCGGTGTCGTGGATGTGCATTACCTTGCCGCCATGGTCCTTGATCCACTTCGCCTCGTTCTCGCGCCGTACTCCGCATATAATGAGAACGGAAATATCATCACCGAAGGTGTCAACCGCGTCCCCGAGAATGGCATCCATCCAGATGTTCTCGTCAAGCTCCATGCCTGCCTCGAAAAAGCGCACCGCGCTTTCGCGGTAGCACACAGACCTGTCTGCGGCATTGACGCGGAGGTAGCGGTGCAGCTCCTCCACCTTCTCCGACAACTCGCGGTAGACCACGACGCCGACCCCTTCAAGGATCTCGTCAAGTTCGTCCCTCAGCGCTTCCGCTGTCGTGCTCTTGCCGATACCATTTGCTCCCTGAATCCCGACTATAAACACTTGCTTCTCCTCCCTATTACCAGAGCTGGCTGACCGTCCAGCGGATCAGACCCATTGCGCCGATGCCGAGCGAGATCGTAATCATCGCGCCCCATGCAAGGGCAAAAGCTATAGACAATAAATCGAAGGCCGAGCGCGGCTGCTTTTTGCGGACAATGAAGATGTTCTGCTTGGCCAACTCGGCGTAGAATTGATCAGAGACATGCAACTCGTGGCAGTGCGGGCAGAGCAGCTTTCCGGCGCTGATGACATGACCCTGTCCGGGCAGCATCTTTTCCCCGCAATGTTCGCATATCAATTCGGCCATGATCATGCTCCCGCCTTTGCCGCGCTCTCGGTTAGCGTCCATCCCATGTGGGCTCCGAGGAAAGTGATCTTCCCGTCGCGCGTGATGCGCTTGAGGGCTGGGCCCATGTCTTTATCGGTGATCCGCTTGTCGATCACCTGATAACCGAAGTTGCCGAGGCGAGATATGATCTCGCTGCGCGTGAGTGGGCCGCATTCGTCGGCCAGCACATCAAGTATCGCCTGGTCTAGCATGACCGCAGATGGACGACGGAAGCGGCGCGGGGTTATAGGGCGCCTGACGTGGGGGACAAATTCCGGCAATCCCTTATCGGTCTCGATGACCGCCGGGTACTCGTCACCCCGCGCGGCGGCGCGAAGGTTGAAGAGGCGGTCCTTGTTGTCAGAGATCTCCTCGGCCTTGCTCTCAAGACGCTCGATCGCAACATCTACCGCCAGCGTGATAGCCTCCTCCAGCTCGTCATCGTCCATGGCCTCGACTATGGTTTTCCACGCGTCGGTCTTCATGACTATTTACCTTCCCGGTACTTTTCCAGCACCGCCGCCGCGTCCTCGGCTGCGCCATAGCTGATCTCGTTCTCCTCGCGCCACTCGCGATCTATCCGCTCGGCGAGTTCGACGAAGTCGTTGCGCAGACGCTCAAAGGGAAGATAGCCGCTTCCGACATATGGCAGGTTGCTGTTTGCTGTCTCCACAAGACTCTCCATCGCCTGCTCGAAGGTGTTCCCGGTTGGATAGAACGCCAGCTGCGCCTCCACCAAAAGCTCGAGCGATCGCGTTCCCCAGAAGTGGTGCGCAAACTCAGGGGCTGTCGCCACACGCTTAATCAGGTGATTGACCAGCGCTTTTGCTTTTTCGATCTTTTCAGCTTCACTCATCCTCACTCCTCCCTCTCCCCGGCTGCCTGCCGGGCTCTGGCTTCCCTGATCTCCTGCTCGCGCAGGATGCGTTTTGTCTTCGCCCTGACTATCTCGAGGCAGCGCACCGCCTTGCGCTTGCGGCTCTCGGCGTGGCATTCCTCACAGACCGACCCGCGGCGACCGAACAGCTCAGGCGGGAGCAACCGCTGACACCTGTCACACCTCACCCACCGCGCCCCCGTCGACGACGGCACCGCCGCCCGCGCGGCCAGCATAGCCTGCACCGTCTTGGGGATGGTCATTTCGTTTCCTTCCGTGGTCTTCCGCGACGCGGGAGGGTGAAGCTCTCTAGGTTGGATTCGCCAGTCATAGACGACAACCTTGCCTTCTCGGCCTCGAACTTGATCCTTGCCACCTCGGCATCCAGCCCGAAGCCGATTGCCGTGTGAAGGTAGACTTGGATCTGCAGAAAAAAGGCGCACCCGTTGGCTGGGTTACGAAAAGCGGGGCGATACACAAAACCGAAATTTTCGTGCTTTCCCATCTTATTGAGCGATCCGCGAGGAATACCGGTAAGGAAACAGAACTGTTCAGGGCGGAGCGTAATCTGCTCCATCAAGTCGGCCCGGCGCCAGCGTGGCTTGGCTGAAACCTGATATTCTGTTTCTGCATTAACAGTCATTCGTTTCAATCCCACCCGGAAACCGTGCAAATCGTATTTGACAGACGCGACAATATGTCGATACTTAATAGTCGGACAAAAAAAGTGTGGTGACGGCGCTACGAACACCGCCACCACGACAGGTTCCCGGTCACGCAGACGAGGGGAAATTTTTTGAGGGGATCATTGCCGCAAGGCGGTGGTCTCTCATTCCCGGTTACCTGTCTAGCCCCGAAAACATCTCGTAGAGGGCACGTCCGCCGTCTTTTGCGTTGCGCGAATTTTTCGCACAAGTCGCGCCGCTGGCGGGTCGATAATTTTTTAGGTTAAGCTGGAGTGATCCGGCTGATTAATTATGGGTCAGTGTACTGGATTTCTTTACGCTGTCAAGTGGCTTTGTAAAAAAATCTTTTACAAAAAGGAACTGCGATGCGCGAAGCCCCGGAACTAATAGAGTTTGTTCTGTCCAAATTTCCTGGACTATCGCAGGCTGCGGTCGCCGCAGAGGTCGGGGTAAGCCGACAACTTTTTACCGAATGGAAAACGGGGCGGAGCTACCCTCGCCCCCCGCAACTGGAATTGATAAAGAACAAGCTGGGCGTGTCATGGGATGAACTGATGGAAACCCCTGCGCCAATGCAGGAGGAGAGCAAAAAGCATGATACCAGGCAACGCACCAACGGACAGACCGGAGTAAGCAAGGAGCAGCTAGCGCTGCTGCGACTGCTGTTAGAGGCAAAGAAATCCGTCCTGAACGGATTTGACGACGAGGCACTGAAAGCGATAGAGGATGACGGTTATGCCAAAAAGCAAATGGCCCGCGTATCAGAAATGCTCAAGAAAAGAAAGAGCAGAAAAAGCTCGGAAAAAATAAGCATCTGGGACATCATAACAGCGGAGCTCGGGAGCAAGTAAAATGGCGGAGAAAAAATACCCGCGCGGACACGCATCCCCAGAGACACCGTTAATGGAAAAAGCGGAGAAGAAGGGCGGACTCGCCAACGGGATCAGGCAAGGCTGGAAAGCTTTCAATACCCCACCGGTGAAAAAAGACAAATCGAGATGTGAGAAAACCGAACTCGGCATGATCGGCGAACGGATGCGCGGCGCTGCCGTGTTCCTGTTGATCGCCTGGATATCCCTCGCCCTCGGCGCGAGCGCCTATAATTTCACGCTCGCCAACGATGCACGGAGGGCTGCCGCCTATTCTGGGCAGAGCCAAAGGATAGACCTTCTCCCCACGGCGAGCACCACCGAATGGATCATTGCGGCATCCTTGATGTATGGTCTTTACTATGGCGGGCGAGTACTGGAGGAATTATTTCCGGCCGACCCGGTCGCCGAGAATGATCTCGATTAAACACTCCACGCACTCGTCGAAATTCTCCATCATCTCATCTATATCATAGGCTAGCTCTGGTTCGGGTTCGTAGATCTCGAGCCGCGCGAACCCTTCCCCAATTCGCTGCACCTCGATACTTGACGGTTTAAGTTTTCCCCTATCACCCATATGCGTCCCTCATCTGGTTGCCCGAAAAAAAAGGGTGCCGACGATGCAGCCCGAAGGCCACGCCAGTGGCCGCAGCCGGACACCGCCGACACCCAAGCTTTGGGTTCGGTGATGCCCCGGCGCGAAATTTCACGGCTTCCGCCGCGCTGGCGTTTTTTCGGGCTGGCCGGTAATTAACTATGATCTACTATTATTATCGATAAAACCCCACGCATCCTTTCAATAAAAAAACTTTTATATGTAATACACGCGGTATTATTCGTGATATGCACAATTCTGCACCACCGAATGTTATCCAATGCACCAATATGAGGCGTATGCCTTCGCAAGCATGATATAGATATGCCATTTTATCTAATTTTTACTTGCCACATCCAGCCGCACGGAATACTCTGAAAGGGTCAGGAGAAAAATATGGATATGGTAAAGATGGAATGCCCTGCGTGTGGAGCTCGCACGCGCGGCCCGGCCAAAAGTTTTATTAATGAAATCGCCTGCCCCAAATGCGGCAAAACATCTCATTTCCGAAGAGCTGCATCCGCTCCTGCGCCTACATCACCCCGAAAAAAGCTGCCTCTTGTAGTTGCCGCTGTCGTGGCTGTGTTCACATCGATTGCCGCTTATTCTGCTATTGGATCAAGACCTGAAAACAATGCGCCTGCACCGGAGAGCATAGCGGAAGATCAACCTGGTGTGACTCAATCAGAAAAGCCCCCTTTCATCGATGGGAAATTGTGCGTCAGCAATAATTATCTTTGCTGGAAAGTCCTCACGGAAAAACCTGTAACAGCCACCAATGCTGAGGCATTCCTTAATTATTTGATGGCCAAATCCGGACATAACGACAAGCAGATGCTCGACGGTAAATTAGCGCGAGACTTCCGAGCCGGCACCGGTTACATGTGCATGGGGCTGCGCGTGGCGTTTTATCTGGATAAAAAAATATTTGAGATCGACGGGGAGGATGAATCAGATCCAACTGCCCGCTGCTGTTACAGCTATGAGGCTATATACTACAAGTTCATAGAAAAGAAGACATCCTTCCAGCACGATAATTTCCCGCTTACGATGGAAGACAGAATCAAGTCGATGCGACCGTGGTTTAGCCAGAACGCCTCTAAATTTTATCAGGCAGAAAATGGTGATTTCATAGCCATGATTGACGGCTTCGACTCTACCTATGACGCACTCCCATTTGCTCTTGGAATTATCGGCGCAGATAGTGACGATATCACGTGTGGCGTTCTGTTAAACACTATGCCTGAGATGAAACAGCTAAGACTTATCATCAAAACCAAGAACCACATAAGCAAAGATGTTTACTTCCATCGAGACAGCCTTTATGAAATCATGGCCTTGGGGAAAAGGTACCACGACAGATATAAGTCATACTACAAGCGCCTATCATCGCTTGATGATGACAGGCAGGCCGGAAAACTGACAAAGCGGGAATATGAATCGCTGGCACAGACGATCAAAGACGCGGAGCTGCAGTTTATGAAAGATTTATGGAAGGAATGCACTGATATCAACAAAGGCATGTCCAGCCGCTAGATGGTCAAATAAGTGGTCAAATAAATCCTAAACACAGACAAATTAAACAAAATAAACAAGCGACTATAGCGGGAGATTAACCGACATTTCCCCTTATTTTTAAGGCTTTAGCTTAAAAATACAGTAAAACGTGCGCTTCCGCACATACCATAGATAGCCCTCTCTGGATCAGTAGGTCGGGGTTCGAATCCCTGGGGGGCAACCAACACTCATCGACGCCGTAATGCCTATTTATACAGGTTTTTGCGGCGTTTTTTATTGCTTGATCAAGGCCATTTTCAGTGCGGCAATAGTTGCCGATTTTGACCATTTTTTGAAAATTATGTCCTTGTAAATCGCCTTGTAAATACGCCCCTTTCCCCACCTCGAATCCAGCAGCATCAAAGGTGCCTGTCTTTTTATCTTCGATGCAATCTGAGAGGCTTGGCAACTCATTAACAGCTCTTGCCCGATCTGTTATCAGGGTATGGGTATATAGCCCCATCGTAAGATTTATATCGCTGTGGCGCATCAGGATGAAACGGCAGAAGGCAATATTTCGTGGCAAGACGTGCGGTTGGTGACATAGATACGGAAGAGTGGGAGAGGAAAGATAAAGGGGGAGCGACCACTCGCTGCATGTGCACTTCTAATGCGCTTCATGCACTAAATTGAAAGTGTCTTTGCGATATTGGGTAGGCGACATCCGATAGGCTTTGCTGAATACGCTAGAAAAATGATTAGGCGAAGAAAACCCGCACTTCAGGCAAATCTCCTTTATGCTGTACGTGGTGCCAAGTAACAGTTCGCGACTAAGTGACAAGCGTTGCTGGCGGATATATTGTGAAAGCTTTTCACCTGTTTCTCGGTGATGTAAGTTGCAGAGATAATCATAATTGCATCGCAGTTCCCTAGCCACGGATTTAACGCTCAAGGACGGCTCGTGGAAGTTCCGACCGATGTAATGTCTGGCTGCGGCCACCAGCGGCGAGTACTCTACCGTAACATTTGTGCGAAAGTGGTTGCTGATGTAGGCTAGTATGGTCAACATAATCCCCCTGCAAAGCTGATTCCCGGTATCCGGCGGGAAATTGGCCGCATAGGAAAAGCCCCGGCAAACCTGGAACAGGTGCAGGCCATAGGATGAATTCAAATACTCCCAGTGCTGCTCAAGCTTAGGCTTTGCCCGTTTATTCCTTAAGGAGAAATGAAGGGAGCTGCTTTCTATATAGGGAGAGACAACCAACATCAGGAAATCATCGGCAGTCAGGATAGGATCCTCTACGTGCGACATCCATGGCGGGATAACGGTGGCCTGTCCTGGCTCAAGATCGAATTGCTGGCAAGGGAGTGAAAAGCGGTTGGTGCCACGCAACTGAATGAATATTTCAGGGAAGGGATGCAACAATCCAACAGCGTTTTTTTGGTTAACCCCTTCCAACCCCACCGGGACATAGGATAGTCTATCATTCTCCGCCTGCAGCAATGCCCAGTCGACAATATCGCGTAGAAAGGCACCGGGGCCTTCGGGAAAGTCGGATCTAAGTTTTTCGTAGATCATCAAAGGAAAACACCCTTGTTAGATATTCCACCGCATAGTAAAATGTATAATACCATAAACATCGGCGCCTGGCAAAAGATAGTCGTTTTTACAGGCGTACTCGACAGCATAAGGATACAGAATGGCCTTTCCTTTACGGCGCGGCTTTACCCTTGTTGAACTGCTGGTATCGATTGGGATAATCAGCCTTCTTTCTATGCTCCTGCTCCCAGCACTACAGAACGCCATGCAGAAGGCACGCGACGTCAAATGCGCAAACAACTTAAAGCAAACGGGAATTTCTACACTTCTATATGTTGATGACAACCATGGCCGTTTACCAAGTAACTGGCTTACCTCTGTACACCTTTACGCATCGGCCACCTCCCAAGACCCACTTCGCATTGGAGGATACGATGGCTTGGGCAAACTTTACTCCCAATCCTACCTTTCCGACGCGCACTTGCTTGCATGTGGAAGTGAAGATATGCCGAAAAAGCGCTACGCCTCAGCTGGATACGGCGGCGCGCTTAACTTTGCCAAGGGTAACTTTGACGGAAATGGCAACAGTGCTACTGACCTTATGTTTCGCTGCGGAAGAAAGAAAGGGAGCTCAAACCTCACCAGTGTAAGTTTGTCTTTGTCGCGTGTCGATAGCTCTGAAGGGTTAATAATGTGCGGCGCGAGAAGCCTTGTGAGTGAGCGAGAGAAGAACGTCAACTGGTTCGATCTACACCAGAACAAAGGCTTCTCCTTTTTGTTTATCGACCTACACGGCCAATACTACTCGTATGAAAGGTGCATGCCTCCAGAGCTATGGACCACATACGACCCATCATCTCCGGAAGCAACCTTCAGAAACGCAGTGCAAAATCTTAAATAATAAGCTCCAGATCACTCACCTCGGTTGACACCGACATTCATGTCATTGTGCTTGTAATCGAGCTTTTCAATCAAGCCAACACAATAAAAGTGATGAACACACCTTCAAAAATCTAACTGCCCCATATTGTATATGCAAATCAAGCCATCTGGAAAGATAGATTGATGTAACTAATCCCACTGTATTGGTTTGCCGTGGTGCAAAGCTTTCCAAATCCTGTTATGCAAAATTGAGCCAGCACACGCAGGCATCGGCTGGCACGGCAAAAAAAATCAAACTGCTATCGATTTACCAAAAAACCATGATGTTTTCTCTTGCATAACGCAACTGTTGAGTTAATATAAACATTATTAAATAAGATAATAAATTATTTTGCTCAACTGTTGATGTAAGGATAATTCATGTTTACAGGTCATTCAGCACGTTCTGGTTCGCGTAAGGAAACGATAACTTTGCGTGAAATTGCACGACAAATGGACGTCGATGTTGGAACGGTCTCGCGTGCATTGTCTGGCAAAAGCGGTGTGGGAAAAGAGAAGCGCGACAGTATCTTGGCTTTCGCCGAGTCTACAGGATATCGCCCCAAGCCGTTGCGGAGCAGACGTACTGATGCCTTTGGCCTTGTGGTGGGTTCAACAGACCGCAGCGTCCCGAATATTGGGTATCACGAGCGCATGGTCTACCTGGCAGAATCAATGGTCTCCAGTGAAGGCAAGCACCTTCACGTACATGTCCTGCGGCATGATAGTGACTGGCCAAAATTTATCAGCGATTGCCGTGTGGATGGAGTCTTTATTGTCGGGCACGGCATGGATAGCTTCTACCAGAGGTTATGGCGCGAGGCGATCCCGTCTGTCGCAATTAATGACACCGTTGAGCTGGCAGGCGTTGATTGCGTGCTTTGCGATCCAAGCCCCGGAGTACGCGAGTCGGTCGAACGCTTGCTGTCGTTGGGACACCGATCCATTGGCATTGCACTCACGGACTTGAGGTTTCCTACGGTTCGTCGGCGCTACGAAGCCTACTGCTCAGCACTACAAGACGCTGGGGTAGAGCCCGATCCTAACTGGGTTGTTCGAGACGTGCCGCTCGGACTACGCGGTGGGCAACAGGCGATCCGAACCTACATTGCAACTGATTCTGTTCCTTCTGCCATTCTTTTTAACGATGACTGGATTGCCATGGGCGGCGTTTACGAACTGGCGAGGCATGGCCTTCGCACTCCCGACGATGTAAGCGTAGTTGGATACGACAACTCGGCAATAAGCGAGGAGCTGACACCTTCTCTATGCAGCATTGACAACGCTGAACAACAGCTGATGGCGCGTGCGATGAAAATGCTTGAAGAACGAATTGCCGGACTTAAGGAACCACCGCGCCAAGAGACCCTTCCGAGTCGCTTGGTGTGGCGTGAAAGTTGTGCCTGTGTTACCGCCGCGCCCGGGAAGTAACAATCTGCTTTGCCATTAAGAATCACTTATTATTCATTTGGCTTTATTGGACTGTACTTGCATAAGGAGATTGAGTTGAAACAGATAAGCCTGTTTGCGTGTGTTCTGGTTTTCAGTATTGCGACAATGGCCGCGTTTCTGTCTGCGGGTGAATCGGTTCCTGTTCTCGATCCGGATGGGAACGGCCTGTATGATGATGAAGAGCGTAAAGTCATGCTTGATGTACTTCAGCAGGAGTGTCCTGAACTAAAGGCGAACTACGATGCCGACGGTGACGGCAAGGTGACCATTCTGGAGCAGACCCAGGGTCGTCATCCGCTGTCCCTGCGTATCCCAAAGCGAATGCTCCAGAGCAACACCAAGATCCCATGGGCCATCGACCTCTTCCCCGAATGGGTCATGTCTGGGTACCTACAAGAGGACATTGAAATCGGCCCGGTGATGGGACACATGGCTCGCGGTACAATCAAATATCTGGCAGAGCAGAAAAATGCAGCCTTACAACCCCAAAAAAGAACGGCGAAGGGCGGCATTGAGTTTGCGGCAAATTCAGGGCAACATTTTACCATTCCCGGTCAGCGTGACGCGCGGTGGAACTACCGGTGGTGCCTCATGACCTTCCGCATCGACGCCAATTCCGGTACCGATCAGGAAACACTTCTTCTCGAGCTCAACCGGGGCACGGCCGGCAACAAGTCATCGCCTAAAATTTGGTATGACAAGGCGACAGGCTTGAATATTGAATATGTTGGCGAATGGGAAGGGAAACTCGACAAACGCCTCATGACCGCAACCAACGTGATCGCTGATGGTCAAACATGGAACGTTATCGTCTGCGGTACCCGTTATGGTAAGGTATATGCTTCAGTTAATGGCACCCCGCTTTACACCAAGGAGAAGCAGCGCGGCCGCTTCTCCGGCCCATGGGCAAAGGATTGCACGACCTATCTAGGTGACGACAATAGTAAAGGCAACATGGCCTGGGCGTACGATGCTCTAGCTTTCGGTGAGACTGAACCATCAGAAGCCACGGTGCGCAAGTTGAGCGGTTGGGCGGCCCACCGTCTGGGATTTCAGGCAAGTTTACCGGGCGACCATCCCTATAAGGCGAAGAGACCCGTCATGGATAAAGAGGATTTCCCTTACCGCTATATTCATGACGATGAGAAGTGGATGGCCTGGGGAGCCACTCTCACCAAGGAAACCACCAGAGTCAACGCCGGTGGCAAACCGGTGAGGCCAGAGGGCTTTGAGCGAGTTTTCTATGATGACTTCCGCGCCTTCCGCGCCAAACCAAGTGCCGACGGTGAAGGCGATATCTGGTACGGCCCCGGCTTCAATGTTGCAGTTGGTATAGACGCCAAACTTATTCCGCCAGGGCAGGAGCCAAATGTCTACCCCTACGACGCGAAAAACAAGCAGCAGACCGTTACCATGGCAAAGCGGGGGAAAGGGTGGGTATGCGGAACGCTCTACACAATTAACGAAATGGGCTATGGCCACACGTGGGCCGGTCCGAAAGTTGTCCGTGTCCGTTACATGCTCCCCAAAATGTCCTCAAAAGGACTTCCAAAAGGCTTATTCTATGGCATCTGGGGCTACAGCAATGAATGGCTGTTCTGGCGCACGGGTAACCGGATAGAAGTCGACTATACCGAACCAGATGGCGTAAACGGCTGGTGGTACAATGGCCTCTCCTCGCATTATCACTACTGTCATGTTAAGAATATTTTTGCCAAAAACGTGAACAGTTACAAGCGATTCAAGGTTTATAGCGGCGAAATGCGTGGTGAAAAGAGCAAGCTCCCGTATGAAGGCATTTTTCTGTGGGACGGGAAATTTCACACGTGGGAATGGATAATAGATGAAGACATGACCTATGTAAACGCCACTGTCTACAACGAAGAAGGCAAAGAGGAGTTGGTGGAGATCTGTCGAACGAAGACTGCTCCAACTTATCTTCAGCGCCTCGACCTACATCTCAATTGCGCGCTTAAAAAAAGCAAAGGCGCACCAAAGGACGGACAGAATCCTGATTTCACCTTCGAGTCTGTTGAGATTCTACAGAAGACCAGCGATTTAAATACTGTTACGGAACCCTTTACCGCCAAACCTGAATTGACTGGCGAAGCAAAGGTAGGCGGTACAATCACCTGCACCCCCAACCTTAAGGGGATAACCGATGTCCGCTATTACTGGTTTGCAGATGGATATCCGTTGACTTGGGGCGACAGCGATTCATGGACGGTCAAACCTGAGCAGGCAGGAGCTAAAATTCGCTGCAAGGTCAAGGCCGTAGGCGCCTGTAGTATGCCGGAGGCTTGGAGTGACGAGCTTGCTGTGCCAGCACTGGAAATTTTAAAAGCAGATTGATTCGCCGCAAATTCATCACAAAGCATGCCCCATCTGCGTTGGCACGAAACCGCCGCAAAGCTATGACTTGCGGCGGTTTATTTGAAGCCACCTGCCCGGCTCGAGCAGGCGACCGCCGGAGATATACTTAACGCTAACATGGAAAAGGACTCCCGGTTCAGCTATTTCCATCCTGACCCGTGGGGTGCTCCCCGTTTCGGTACCACTATCAATGAGAATTATAACAAATATTTTCTCACTTCAGGAGGATCGATTTTCGGGGTGAAGACCAGATGACAGTTCATTTTATAATGCATTAAACTTTACGCATGGCATTTATTTGTCCCAGTAGGGAACGAGCACCTCATCTACATGCAGAACATAGGTGCGTGTCCATCGTTCTGTTTGGCTAGGCTCAAGTTTAATTTCAATAAATTGCTCTGGCGAAATATACACAGGTCTCGCGTGAATCGCGGTTTTTATTCCTGCTACAGAAGTCTCACACTTTATCGATAGCCCTTTGGTTGGATAGGATAGGACTACAGCATTGGGGCCAGTGTATTGGTTGGGATAAGGAACGTCTATATTTACCCACTTGGGTATAAACTCCTTGAACTCAATGCTGCGACTGACAACCTGTTGTCTTGCTGACTGTCCTCTGGGATTAATGTCATAGGGGAACGTAAGTAAGTAACCAGGGCCAACGTCATATTCATCAAATCTGAAAAAGTTATGTGTATACTGTTTGGTTGAAAAAGGTTTCACCCCCGTGTTTTTCAAGGCCCACTCAACAGTGACGTTGTTGCCTTTGAGGATGACGTCGGCTCGAAGCTCATATGCGAAGCCGTTTACTCCCTTGCTTTTCTGAATAAAGCTTGCGCCTTGCCTGCCCCATGTTACCAAATTCTCTGCCGGAGAAATTAAGTCACAGCTCTGGAACAGAGAGTAAGGTTTATTCTGTTTTTTTAGTACGCCAATACCTATTTTAAGAAAGCCCTCTCCTGGTTTTGCTTCATGGTACCCGGGCGGGAAATCATTTGCAGGGCCACCCGGTATGCATAAATCGAATTCCGAAGCTAGGCCACCATGGTCACTCTTTCTATTATGCGTGACCGGATTATAGAAAAACTCATGCCCTCCCATTGATGCTCGAAGCACAGCTCCTATGCTGCAGAACCTAACCCCATTGTTGTATCTGTCAGATGACGTTGGATCCATCACTTCGACACTAAGAATACCATTAGTGATAACACGGGTTGCTGCATGTCTGGCAGGCGGAGCATTATCAGGGGAACACCCTACAAGAATCGATGTGAAGAACAATATGGAGATCCGTTCCGATACACGCTTAATAGAGCTATGCATATTGACATTATCCTGCTTGCTGGGACTAAATTTGCCGTATCTATTCCTACGTGGCCTTTATCGTTACATTTTTGCTTTTGCTGCGTTTTGCCTGTAGTTATCAGGCACTTGAGCGTAGTAAATCGTGCACCAGTCAGTGGTCTTTCCACCATTCCCATACGCAATAGGTCTTACTCCAGTGCCAGCCCGGTGCATTTGCCTGCATATGGTCAAATAGTTCCAGGGTGTTATGTTTCAACCTGACGCCTGTGTCTGTGCCAGCGACGTGCCATCCCGCACCGTTGCGCGGGATAGCCATATTTGCGAGTGATGAGTCTCCTTCGTGAAAACTCCATATATTGTTGCCGCAGAAGCGATCAGCCACAAGTCCTGGAACAGCATCGACCCTGAAGCTGCGGGTAGTATAGCCTGTGCTACCAATCGGAATAACCTGCTGATAGGAATAGTAGAACGCCTTGTCTCCACCGCTATATGGTTTTTCACCGAGGACTTCATCCCATGGGGTTTTAAATTTCAGAGCCTTGCGGGTATCGCAGGGAGAATAGTAAACTTCGCGCGAGGATATATAATTTAAAACTGCGAGAGCCGTAATCTGGTTACCTGTGCCGCGGCATTGTCCAGCGGAATTATAAAAGTGCCAAGTGTGGTCCTCAGATTGGCTCCAGTATGCCACACGCGGAAGAAAATTCTCATTATCATCCGCATACTGCACCAAGGCGATTGCTAACTGCCTTGTGTTGTTTGCACAGGAACTATTCCTCGCGGCATTGATGGCATTTTGCAGCGCTGGTAGCAAAAGTCCGGCAAGAATGGTGATAATGCTTATAACGACAAGCAACTCAACAAGCGTAAAGCCCTTTGATCTATTTCCTGTTTGCTTACCAATCATTCCTATCTCCGTTGGAGGCATACAGCTGCTTACGGCTTGTGGATTGAGCGCTACTTGTTAAAATAGTCTGGGTAGTTCACGTGGTAGTAGCCAAAGTCTACGCGCTCGACGTGCATGTCGAAGAACAAGATGTTGCCTCCATAATTATGGCGCTTACTTAATGCATTCGCTATATATGTCTCATAGTAATTTAAGAAGGCATCATCCGGGACCCAATCCTTTTCGAATAGATGAGCAATTGTATTGGTCCTGGACATGGTTCGCAGCTTTACGCTCATGAATTGATAGTTCTTTACGTAGCTGATCCTCCACGCGAAATTCGGCCATGAACTTTGGATCTGCCCTGATGGACAGTGATAAATTTGTCCAGGCGCCGATTTCGATACTTCGTCATGATTGCTGATTTTGCCTGTCCCCTGATCTACTTTTGCATTGCCCTCAAGGTATGTATTAAAAAAGAAAGCCTGCCCCCATGTCGTCATGGGCTGCCACGAACGCGACCCGCGCGGCATCCACGTATCGTAATCAGCGCCATAAGAATTAAAGGCAAGAGTAAGTTGTTTGAGATTATTGGTGCATACAACGAAACGGGCGGTATCAATGGAATGCCTCAATGCCGGGAGTAACAGCGAAACCAGCAGTGAAATTATCCCTATGACCATGAGCAATTCAACCAACGTAAATCCATGGACGGCCGCCGATCTTTTCATATCCATTCAAGCCTCACAAAAGCAGAGTTCCTGACTGTGTTTCGATGTTCAACCACCCACATCCCGTTCCGAAGACGCAACTTTCAACCTGACATGCATTTTCAATAGTGCCGTTTTTAAAAACTCATACCGCCCGAACACTCTTGCGCCGCACCAAAAGGGGCGCGATATTAACTACCGACGTCGCCGCTTCTCCGGTGGTTATCATGCCATCGACTATCTCCGCGGCAGCAAGGCCTATACGATGGAAATCCTGGCGCATAGTGCTGAGAGGAGGACGGCAGAACTGGGTGGCCGCCAGATCGTCAAAACCGATCAGCGATACGTCCTCCGGAATCGAAACCCCCAAAGCTGGCATTTCCGCGACAAGCCTTAGAGCAAGGCTGTCATTGCCGGCGAAAACGGCCGTTATCCTCCGCTCTTTAATAAGGGCGGCCACAGCCTCGCAGTCCGGTGCGCCGAAACCGCACTCCATGACGCTGACAGAAGCTCCATACTTCTCCGCTTCGCTCCAGGCTCCGCTATACCTATCCTTCAAAGTACTCCGGGTCATAGGATTGGTAAGGTATAATAATGAACGATGACCAGACTCCAGCAGCTCGCGCATGGCAAGCTGGCCTCCGAGACGGTTGTCAGTCCCTACACAGGAGCATTCGACTTCCGAATCGCGGGCATCGACGAGACAGAAAGCATGCCCTCTTTTCTGCAAGGCCCGCAACCCGTCGGAGACTCCAGAGCCCGGAACGTACCAAATGATGTGGGCCGAATTACGCTCTCTTGCAAACTGAAAAAGAAGGGCGGAAAGCTCGCGGTCGTCCCTGTAATAAGAGACGGCAACTTTCATGGCCTGATTTCTGAAGCACTCGTAAACCGCTTCGGCCAGACCCGGTCGACCAAGCAGGGAACTCTCGTCCGAATCCTCGCCAAGATAGGGCAATTCCATCGCGACATTTATCAGGTTAATCTTCAGCCCTGCCATCTCGCTTCTCTGCTTTACATAAGTTCCGCTTCCCACCTTACGCACAAGCAGCTCTTCGTTTGCAAGAGATGAAAGGGCTTTGCTGACGGTGAGCCGGTTAACCCTGAACATAACGGCCAGCTCCCGCTCCGGCGGAATCTTTTCGTTCTCCGCATAATGGCCGGACAGGATAAGATTACGAAGCTGCTCGGCGACGGCTTCGCAACGGGTCTGGGATATTATTGGCTGCAACGGTTTCGTTGTGTTTGTCATAGCTCCACCACAAAAGGTTAAAGGATTATCCAATAGTCAAATTAACACCTTTGGCCTGTCTTGTCAAGAAGATGCTTTATTTTTACGTGCCAACGGTACGGCAAGCCCAGCAATACCACGCATAAGACTATTAATCCCTAGCTTTTATATCCAAAGACCGTTATTGCTAACCAAGTTTGCGGCTGTATGCCAGAGCCAGAATCGACTTGACAAAGGCCATTTCCAGAATATCATTAATGGTTCATCCATTTATCGAGACGTGCCACTACCAGCTTACGAAGGAGGACAATATGAACGAATTTTCACGATTCCGTTTCGGGGTAAACTACGTTCCCTCGAGCGACTGGTATTACATGTGGAATGCGTTCTGCGCCGACACGATCAAGCGCGACATCGACACCATCACCGAAATTCATGCAGACCACATCCGTCTTCAGCTTATATGGCCGTGGTTTATGCCAAACGCGACATGGGTCTGCCCGGCGCATCTTGAGCGCCTTGACCATGTCATGGACATTGCCAGGGAGCGGTCCGTCGACGTTTGCATCTGCGCGCTGGACGGGCACCTGAGCGGACTCCAGTTCGTTCCAGGGTACATGATAAAGCAGGGATTTATGAACTCCCCGAGAGTTCCGCGGGAACTGTTTTTCACCTCCCAGGAGATCAGGGAGATACAGAAGCGGTATTTCTCGTCCCTAGCGGCAATCGTAAACTGCCACGAAAACTTTCTCGGCTTTGATCTCGGAAACGAGATAAACTGCTGCTGGTCCACCGGGAGCGATACCGATGCGGGGGACACGTGGCTGGAGGACATGCTGAGTTATGTCGAAAAGCTGTCCCCCGGAAAGGTGCACGTATGCGGGGTAGACCATCTGCCTTGGTTTACCGAAAACACGTTTTCTCCGGAAAAACTCGCCACAAGACAGGAGCTGGCCACCCTCCACACGTGGACACGGTTCACCGGCGCGGTCGATAAAGACAAGCCCCTATCCCCGCATTGCACAAAGTTAGCCGCCGCATGCACCCGCATGGCCAAGGCTTACGCGCGCGACATCAACAAACCGGTCTGGATACAGGAATTCGGTGCCTCCAAGGAATGGATGTGTGAAAAAGACATGCCGGAGTTCCTTGAAAAATCGATCATTGCGGCGGTCGAGGCGGGGGCGTGCTGGTTTACATGGTGGGCCAGCCATGACATCAACGGAAAATTCAGGTTCGATCCCCTCGAATACGATCTCGGGCTGATAGACACGGACAACAACATAAAGGAACACGGAAAGGCTTTCCGCAGACTGGCCGATATTTTACGCAGGGAAACGCCGCGGACCTTGTCCGGCGAATGCCCTCCTCCCCCGGAAAGCAGAAACATGGAAAGGACTTGGGCCTGGCTCGAAAACGAAGGCGGTATCCTCCCCCGATAAAGCAAGTTGCATATCAAAAAAAGCGGTGGAGCCGGTCAAGGCCCCGCCGCATTTTGCCTGCCCAGTTATTTTCTATTTGTGCCGGATGGCGACGATCCTGTCGATATACGTCGCTTCTACGGCACCCTTGATTGGCTGGAAGTACAGCAACTCACCGTCATCTTGCTGATACGTCATGGGGGAGCCTTTCAGCTTTATCCAATGGTATTTTCCATCTGCAACAGCCTCTACCTTGAGAGGATCGAAGCGCCCCATGGGGGGAGAGATGCCGAGATTTACCGCAGTCTTATCATCTCTTGCGTTGCCCCTGTCAACCCGGATTGAGGCGTATACGTCCCATTCCCCTTCCTTGGGAAGCTTGTACCTGCGGAACTGGGCGATCCAGCCACCGCTATTGCCTGGGAGCTTTAGCGCGCCACCATCGGAGGCAAGTGCATCAGGAACCACAAAGGACCCGTAGCGATTGATAGTCATATCCGAATATTCGCGCCAGTCTGCATCATCAAGCCCTTCCGCAATTTCTGGCTTCGATGCGGGCTTGCGTTCAATAGAGATCATTGTCTGAAGATCTTTCAAACTTCCACCCTGTTTGTACATCCTCACACCAGCCATTTCCCAATTTTCATATAGCCGTTTGCTACGGTTTTCTGTATCCGGGTTCCAGGTAATCCCCATCTTCTTAGCTTCCTGCATGAAATCGAACCGGCGCAATAGAATCGTAAAATCTACCGAAAGCCTAGTGGTTTCAACATGCTTCAGAAAGTCCGGGTGATCTTTGACTGCTTCATGTGCCTTCACGAAAAGATCGTCGGCTTTTTTAAGAAACTCAAAATTAAGGTAAGGCGCATCGGGAGTCGTCTTTTCGCGAAGGGTGTCATTCGTCTTTGCCATGGACTCGTGCATAGCGTCAATATATTGCAGAATGTAAGGCGCGGCATCGCCGTAGTATCCATCAACAAATTCCTTGATGAGTTTCTTGTAATCAAGGCTTGGATCCCAAGTCAAGCGCGCAATCATCCATGTGCGAAGATTTGCAAATTCAGCGCTCTTAGTATTCCAAGAGTCTTCGCAAAAGTAACCGAAAATACTTGGTTGCTTGGCAAGCCAAGGGATTGACTCTCCAATTGGATAAAGATTGGGGGTCGGCTGAATATAACCGAAGAAGTTGATCGTATGATCCCAGAAAATCACATTATCCGCTATTTCGCACCACTTCAACGTGTCTCTGGCAAGGCCAGCGTTTTTCTCTGAGAACAGAGGAGCACTGTAATCTACATGTATATCCATTGGATTTACTATTATGTAATCCGGCACAGTCATCCCTTCCGGAGGAGTGAAGCTCCAGTGATATGCATTGAAAGAGAGCCTGGCTTCCGGGAAAACCTTGCGTACCTTATTCGCAACATCTATCATCATATCAAGGCGTGGTGCTGACGGATGACCGCCATGTTTATTAGCAAAGTCCCGGCTGGCTTTGTCCATATCCCATCCCCAGTCAAGATCATTCACATGGAACACTACCGAACGGTAATCGCTGAATGCCTTGAGTTTCTTGACAATAGATTCTGCAATCGCTTCGCGTACCTGCGGACTCATCATCAATACCTGTCCGCCAGCTTTCCAGCCAGGATGATCTTTGGCCGCTGGGCCAAGCAACTCCCAGAAATGCCCTACAGCACCCTTGACCTCGTACCACTCTTCCCATGCATCGATTTCCGGGGCAGGCGGAGTGTATGAACGGCCATGAGAGCGCCCGTTAAGCAAATTATGCGCCGCGTATCTATCGTTATGAGATTCTGCCGAAAACACCTCTCTGTACGTGAAACGGGGCTTCTGTTTTTCATCAATGGCTTTGATTTTTATTGTTGGCGCCGATGGAATGACTGTAAATTCAGGATCAAACCATTTAACGCCAAGATGACGATCAAGCAGCCAGTACACCCCATATAGTGTTCCGCGCGGCGTCGCGCCGGTAACAACCAGATTAGAACCCGATGTGCGAATTACAAAACCGTCATTGCCGAGGTCAGCGTACGCAATGTCAGGACAAAGCTTGTCAGTCAAGGCGTTCTCACGACCAACAATAATAAGTGGCTTATCAGCAGGAGCAGAATCATGAGCTAACGAAGTAAAAGGAGCGCCAGTTATCTTGGTAAGATATTCCGCCAATTCTACAGCAGCGTTCAAAGTAACCACATCCGCTTTATCACCAACATATATCCTATAATCGCTTTTGCCCTTATCGGCTATGATAAGCTCCGTTTCCCTCGCTTTGGCACCGGCAATTATGTTCTGGATAACAACGGAAGCACCAGCGGCGTCAGCTACAGGAGAGAGCCATTTCGCGGCAATTTCGTCGCGTTTCATTGTTGCTGCGGTAACTGCCTCTTCATCGGTTTCCTCTATTCTGACATTATCGTAATACACGAAGCCGTCCTTGCCTTGCTTGCGCAGGTAAATCAGAATCTGGTCGGCGCCATTGGGTGCTTTAATAACGGTTGAGAATTCCTTCCAGTCATGGGTGCCGCCGGAGACGGCGACAACAGCCTCTTTATGCCCACCGATCTTGGCCCTGAAAGGACCGCGCCACCCGCCATCCACCCCGTCTCCGCGAAAGCTTACCTGCGCAAAAGCCCCGTCTTCGAGCACCTGATCGCAGCGAACCATCATTGAAATGAGATAATTCTTCCCGCCCTCGGCGCTGATCTTATCTTGGCATATCCAGTCGCTTGCCAGCTTCATGCAAGAAGAGCCATCAACCCCTTCCTTGACGATATCATTATTTTCGCCCTTGAGACCGGGACCCCACCAAACCGCCTTGCCCTTTTCAAAATCACCATTCACTGCGCCATCGTGCCCGCCTTTTGCCGCCTTGGATGACGGGGTAACCTTATCGTCAGTAGGCTCAATACGAACGTCGTCGAAATAAGCGGCGCCGTCCTTGCCGCTCCTCCGCAGATATATAAGGGCCTGATCAGCACCGTCAGGGGCCTGCACGACAACCGAGAAATTCTTCCAACCGTGGTCTTTGCCTGTTGAATAAAGAACTCGCTCCGTGTGATCACCGACGTTCGCAACGTTGGGGCCGTACCATTTCGGAGCAAGGCCGCCGCCGCGATAACTGAGCTGGACATAAATGGAATCGGCAGGGGCATCCTCGGAGCGTATCTTCATAGAGATGCGGTAGCGCTTTGAGCCCGTAATCTCGATTTTGTCCTGGCATACCCAACCGGCCGACAGCTTGAAACACGCCGCCCCCCCTGCCGCTTCTTTCTTTTCTATTGAGCTGCTGTCACCTTTGCTTCCCGCCCCCCACCATCCGTCTTTCCCAGCTTCAAAACCACCATTTTTAACCAATTCCATTGCCGACAGGTGCGCCGCAAAAAAGAACGCGGTACAAGTCGTGAGAACAAGAGCTCGGAAAGTTGCATTAGTTAAAGTACGCATAATCATTTTCTCCATGAATAAAAGCGTGTACTGAAAATGTGCATAGAAGCAAGGTCGCAAGGTCATACCGTATTTATTGAAGCCTGTACAATCAATCTGAATTTGGTTGATCCATTATAATCCATCATCCTCAATTGTCAAATATTTGCTCCACCTTTTCTTCACAAAGACGATGGCCAACCCTACACATATGCACAATTTATCCGATTTTTAAGGCAATTATTGGTTTTACCAGCCATAAAACATAAACTTGACAACGAGGAGAGATAGTGCATCATATTGGTTGATCCATTTATACTGAGCAATAAAATCGGGATTGCATGGAGCTCAAAATGGCTTAGAAAATGCATTTGATTCCAAACACCCATTGGGACAGAGAATACCGCTGGTCATTCAGGGAAACGCAATCCCGCTTATTGGAAGCCGGAGCTATACTTATCGATACCATGGAAAAGGACTCCCGGTTCGGCTATTTCCATTTTCTGGATAATATTCCCTGCGGGGATCTCAGATTGTCGGGCCTTGACTACGGGCGTCTTCTCGCCAACTCGGAAGTATTTGAAAAGCTTAAAGACCCAAAGAGCAGAAAGTGGCATTGCGCCGCCTGCTCATTTGCCGCTTTGTGCGGTGGGTGCAGGGCGCGCGCGTACGCGCAGGATGGCGACTATCTGGCTCCAGACCCAAACTGCGGGTTTATGGCAAGACCGTTACGCTGAGCATCGGGCGGCAACTCGTTTTGGTCGTGGAGGCGCATTCTGCACTCTCTTTCATCAATAAGCGCCTCAATCCTTGCAAAAGAGCAGGAACTGGATCAAGGCAAACTTTTTCAAACGCAAGCAAGAGGCGGAACAGCAAAGCTAAACCTCTGGAGAACCTGCTATTTATAACCAATGGCTGCCGCAGCAACGGCGGCCATTTTTGGTTTCTCTGCTGAATCGATTTTATGGCATGCTGCGGATCATTTGAGTACGCCGCCCCTTGGCAGACATATTTCTCTAAGGCATCTGCATTTCCCAAAACTAATATATGCACTTGATAAATTGACAATGGGAAAGAATGGGGTATGTTAAATCGACAACGTTACCGGCGAACAGAAAACATAACCCCCGAGCATGAAAGAAGATATTCCCATGAGCCCCACATCGGATCTGTCAGGAAGTGAAAACCAGAAACGCGCCCTGCGCGGTGTCAACCTCGGCAACTGGCTGCTGCTGGAAAAATGGATGCGCCCCTCCCTGTTTGAGGGCACCTCTGCCGTAGACGAATACACCCTTTGCCTTGAATTGGGGCAGGCTGCCGAAAGCCATCTTCTCCAGCACCGCGACACTTCTATTAACGAAGAGGATTTTATCTGGTTGAGTC
>JAFGWW010000038.1 GCA_016936955.1 Planctomycetota bacterium
CGGCGTATCTTTCGCCCCCACGCGAAGAACCGGGGCATCGAGATAACCGAAACACTCATCCTGTAACCTCGCCGCAATCTCGGAACCAACCCCTCCGCGCCGCACACCCTCCTCGGCTATAATAACGCGCTGGGTCTTTATGGCGCTTGCGGATATTGTCTCGAAATCGAGGGGGGTGATTGTGCGCAGGTCGATAACCTCCGCCGAAATCCCCTGCCCCGCGAGATACTCCGCCGCCTGAAGCGCCAAGCCGGTCATATGGGAGTAGCTGACAATACTGAGATCGCTCCCCTCGCGCAGAATAGCGGCCTTACCCGGTTCAACCAGCGTGTGCGCGGTGTCCAGTTCCCCCTTCATGCTGTAGAGGAGTTTGTGCTCCACGAAGAGCACGGGGCCGTCGTCATAAATGGCCGACATGAGAAGATCATAAGCGTCCTGCACCGAATAGGGCGTAAAAATCTTCAAACCCGGCACGGAAAGGAGCATTGATTCAAAACACTGTGAATGAGTCGCGCCGTATCCGCGCCTGCCGCCTGCGGGGGTGCGGATAGTGAGCGGGACGCCGGACTGACCGCCAAAGATATAGCTGAACTTCGCGGCGTGATTTATTATCTGGTCGAGAGCAAGGAGGATAAAATCCATAAACATAATCTCAACCACTGGGCGCATTCCGGTTATGGCCGCGCCGGTGCCGGTGCCGACAATGGTGTTCTCGCTTATTGGGGTGTTGCGCACGCGCTCGGAGCCAAACCGCTTGTAAAGATCGCGGGTAACCTTGAAGGCTCCTTCATAATCGGCGATATCCTCGCCAATTAAAACCACACTTTCATCGCCAAGCGCGTCGGCAAGAGCCCGGTATATCGCTTCGGCATAACTCGCTTCGCCCTTGAATCCGTCCGGATTCGGCGCAGGCTTCACGGCAGCGGCAGCGGGATAGACGTATTTATCATAGTCCCCGGCAGGAAGCTCCTCCGACTCACGCGCGAAGCTTACAGCCTCCGCAACCTCCTCTTCGACTTCGCCCATCACCGCGTCGATTTCTTCACGGGAGGCAAGTTCCTTATGGATAAGCCTGTCGGCACATATCGACACAGGGTCTTTATCAAGCCAAGGCTCTTCCTCTTCCTTCGGGCGATAGTGGCACATATCCGAACGGCTGTGACCGGTTATCCGATAAGTCAGCGCTTCGACAAAATATGGCCCCTTGCCCGCAGCTGCATGCTCACGCGCGACGGTTACCGCATCAAGCACGGCATCATAATCATTCCCGTCAGCACAGACCCGCGGCATATCATAACCAAGGGCTCGATGGAAAACCGTATCGGCTGGGCAGGTATTCGATACATGCGTGCCCATTGCGTAATGGTTGTTCTCGCAAAGGAATATTACAGGCAGCTTCCAGAGCATCGCGAGGTTCATGGATTCGTGAAACGTGCCCTGCGCGCTGGCTCCGTCACCGAAGAAACAAAGGCAGACCCCGTCGACCTTACGCATCTGCAAGCTCAGTCCCGCGCCGACGGCGATAGGCAATCCTCCGCCGGTAATGCCATTGGAGCCGAGAAACCCGACCTCGAAAGCGGCGATGTGCTGCGACCCGCCGCGACCAAGGGCGTAACCGGTTTCCTTGCCCCAGATCTCGGCAAGCACGCGCTTCATGTCCGCCCCGCGTGCGAGCATATGCCCGTGTCCGCGATGATTGCTGGTTACATAGTCGTTTTTACCAAGGGCTGCGCATGCTCCGGCAGCAACCGCCTCCTGCCCGATGCAGACATGCGAGGTTCCACGCAGTTCGCCGTCGCGGAACAGCTTGAGAAGGGTCTCCTCAAAACGGCGGATGCGGTACATTTTCCTGAACGGCGCAAGATGCTTATTCAATGTATCTCCAAAGACTTAACCAGCGTGAGTCTATTCTACAGCAACGGCGTTTGCGTGACAAGAACCTTGCGAGCTGAGGCTTAATCTTTTACAGGAAGTCGAATCCACTTGTTCCCGTCGTAAGCGTGAACAGAGAGAACACCGCCAGCCATTTTTTCTACGCGAACAGCCCCGAAATCATCCCTATAGAAGCAACTCTTATCTTTATCACCCGGCGCATGGGACAAGAGCACGATGCCGGCGTTCATCTTCCCGGCAACCGATTGCTCACTATCCTTTCCCCTTACCTTGAGGAAGACAATGTCTTCGCCAGCCACCTTGCCGTCATCTTCGAGCCTGTACTCTATCTGCCCCCGCCATGACCATTCGGTAAGCAGGCAGGAGGCGCCACCCGACTTGAGCCCAAGGCAGACAAGCTTCCCGCCTTTGTCATAAGAACACAACATCATGGCATCAAGCGACTCGCCCAGCGACTCCCACCGGCTTGGCAAGTCGGAATCTTTCCCTGACTTCAAGGCAACCTCGCGATATCCACCACACGCAACCTCCCCCTCAAACAGGTTATTTAACAACTTGTCGCCGGGCAAGCAGCGACGCACCAGCAGATCTACCTTATATATGCCTTTCGACATGAGATAATCGCGCACATCCCTTCCTTCGTACGGCAGTCTGCTGACCACAACCACCCTGCCGCCTTCCGTGGTTATCACTGCTGCTTCTCCACCTTTTTCGGGGATAAAGACCATGCCGGGCTCCGATAGGGCGGAACGCGATGAATCGTAAAGCATAGCACCAAGAACAAAGGCGATCGCCACGCATGTGCCTAGCTTGCAGATTTTCCGCCACCTGACTCCGGGTATCATGCGATTGATAAAAAGAAGGCCAAAGAGAAGATAATATGCAAGCATAAGCCAGCCCGACGGAGGGGATATCCCAAGCGCCCCAAGCCCCAACGATTCAACCCAACGGGTAAACCAGATCAGGAACCCCGCAGGGAATGCAAACACACCCACCGCCCACCCAAGCAAAGGAAGCCAGAGCAACGACCAGATAAGGATAATCATACCTCCCCCAAGAACGAGGGACATTAGCGGCAGGACTATGATGTTGATGACAAGCCCCACTGGCTGAAGCTGATGAAACGCGTAAGCTGAAATTGGCCATACCGCGAGCCATGCGGCAATACTCAGGATTACCAAGCCAAGTAGCTTGCGCAAAAAAGACCGGCCAAGTGTTCCCCTTCCCGCAGCATTCTTTTTCTTCTGATCAATTCCTGCTGCGGCAAACTCCATATTCTTGAGCCACTCGAATTCTCCGCAAATGCGCGAAATAAAAAGCACCGCCGTAAAGCTCAGAAGAAAACCATAGTCGTAAAGGGCAAAAGGATTGACAGCAAGAATTATCAGGGCAGACAGGCCAAGAGAATTGGTAAAATCGCTTTTCCTGTTGAGCACGAATCCGCCCAGGTAAACCAGAGCCATCACACTTGCGCGGACGGCGGCAACCCGCGCGCCGGACATGCCGAGATAAAGCAAACAGACAGCTATGCAGAAAAGCGCGGTCTGTCTCCGGTCGCTGAAAATGCGGCTCGCCACAAGCCATACGATGCCCATCACAAGTCCGACGTGAAGTCCGGATATTGCCAAAACGTGGCCGATGCCGAGGCTTCGGAAAGTCGCGCGCATCCCGGTAAAGTCGCGGCCGTCCTCGTCCTTCTCCGGTACGCGATATCCCAGCAGGGTAACCGCCAGAAGTTTTCCTCGTATATCCGGCACCGCCTCCAGTAGTTTTTCTGTGCAATAGCTGCGCCAACGGTCAATCATCCTCATGAACGAAAAACCTGGCAGCGGCTCCACGCGATAAAGCCCGCCTGAAGGTGTAGCGCCTTTGGGCCTGACAAATTTCAGAGACAGATAATATCCACGGCTGTCGAGATACGAGGCGAAATCGAAATCGCCGGGATAGGCAGGAGGTTTTATTTTATGCTTGTATACCCGACCGCGCAGAGTGTCTCCCCGTTCGAAATCAATGGCGCCATTCCCGGATAAAACTACCGGCAACTCGCGCGCACCCGCTCCATCTATCTCAACAAGACTTGCCACGCACCGCCAACTCGAAGCGCCACGCTTCTCGGGCTGACTCCTGACCCAAAGACTGGCGTCAAAAAAATGCGGCGCATGCTCTCTAACCATATATATGCGGCTGCGTTCTGATTTGGCGTGATAAGCACCGGCAAATATGACAAGAATACCGAGAGCCAGCAGAATCCGCTCCCGCCCGCCCTGGAACAGAGTGCCTTTGGGTGGTTGCAGAGGGCTTTGTGAATCCGAACTCGCCCGACTTTCCCGGAATCCACTGAGCATCAGGTAAAGAAAAATCAGAAGAGGAATGACGGCAAGAAGTAGATAATAATCAGGGGTAATCGATGAATGATCGCCTGCAATTATGCCAAGCGAGAAGACAACAGCCAGCCATGTTACGGGACGTTTCGCAAGCATTGTATCTCCAACTACCACAGGAAGTTATACAATGCCGCATAAACTTATGAAACAAAAAAACGGGGACATTGTCCCCGCTTTGATTGGATTTAGGTGGAACTCTAGATTCTTGCCAGTTCGGTGCGCATCATGCTCAGGTTGCTTTTCAGATTACGCCCCGGACACCTTGTCGCCACAAGGTCGGAGTGGGCGTAGACAGAGGAAGTCGGGATGCCGTAATGGGATATAACGGTTGTCGTCAACTGCTCAAGCGAATTAAGCTGCTTTTGCGAAGGGGATTGCAGGTCGAAATTACCGAGGCACATTATTCCCACATTGCCCTTGTTATGGCCGCGGGTGTGGGCTCCCTGATAATAAAGGCTGCGCCCTTCCCAAATTCGCCCTTCGCGGTCGATAATGAAGTGATAGCCAATATCACCGGCATTGAGCCTCTGCCGGTGCGAAACCTGTATCTGCCGTAGGTCCTTGGCGACCGAGGAGGGAGAGATGTTCCAGTTTGCTTTCGGACAGCCTTCGTGGTGGATGGTGACACATTCGATTCTGGTCATGGGATTGAGGCGTGAAGTGATCGGTGCGCCCGCGCCCCAGTAGTCGCGCTTTACCATCTGAAGCCCCTTTGCCTGCTGATTACTGAGCAACCTCGGCGCAGGAGCGGGAGCCTTAAGAGCCAGTTCTGGGGTGGCAAACTCGTCATCAAGCACGATGCCGTCGTCTTTTCTTCCGCCTAAAGGCATAAGTGAAGTCGCCTTATCAGAACATCCGGCCAGAAAACCGGCGATACCCACCCCGCCGATTATTTTCATAAAGTCTCTGCGATCCATCAATTGATCCAATACTCTAGAAGATGCAAATCACGAACTATCGCCCACATATATGCTGTTCAGCAGAAGCGCAGCCGGTAGCCATTACAATACTTGCCACCGCCGACGATTCCCTTTTGATCTATCGGCGCGGATGAAGGAGCGAATTCAGTGAAGACAAAAGCTTTCGGTAGAGGTGGAATTTCACAAGTGATTTCCGATAATAGCGTTACAAAAAATGCCAATCGCGTCCGCTAACAGGAAGATGCTTGTAAAAAAGTTGTATTTTACGATAATAGTTGCTCCCTGTAGCCAAGCATCCAAGTTGCGGAGCCATAATGCACGAGAGCATCAAGACATTCAGCACCATTCCCCTGTCGATGCCGCGCGACAGAATAATGTCACGGCTCGGCTACAACCGGCACCTGACTGACGTAGAGCCCGGACAGGCAGGGAAAATCGAGAAAGCCATGGAGGACGCCTTCATGCTCTGCGTACCGGTCGGGGTTTATCGCCGGTGCGTGATTTCTTCTTTCGGGCAGGACTTTGTCGAAACTGCGGAAGGTATTAATATAAAAAGCGCCTCCCTGCGGGAGATGCTCGGGAAGAGCACGGAAGTCGCGTTTCTGGCCGCCACGGTTGGGCCCCGACTAATTGAGGCGATAAAAGCCAGGTTCGACGCGGGAAGCGCATTTGAGGCATCTGTGTATGACGCCACCGGCTCGGAATCGGCAGACGCTGCGCTGGGCTGGATTCACGAATTTATCGCAAAAAGCCTCGTCCGCGAGGCAAAGGCTGCCACGAAAATGCGTTTCAGCCCGGGATACGGAGACCTGACCCTTGAAAATCAGAAAATAATTTATGACCTGCTCAAACTTGACAGGTTTGGTATAACCATAACCGAGCGTTACCTCCTGATACCGGAGAAATCGGTTATAGGAATCATTGGCATTGAAGGATAATCAAACAGGAAACAAAATGACGAAACAGGAATTCAGAAAGCTTATTGAAAGCAGGGTTGTAATCCTCGACGGAGCCACCGGAACCGAGCTGGCCAAACAGGGCATGCCCCAGGGCGTCTGCCCCGAGCAGTGGGTGCTCCAGAATCCGCAGGCGATTGAGAATGTGCAGCGCGCCTACCGCGAAGCGGGAAGCGATATCGTATACGCCTGCACCTTCGGCGGCAACCGCTGCAAGCTTGAGGAATTCGGCCTACAGGACTCGGTTGTCGAGATGAACCAGGCTCTTGCGCGCCTTTCGAAAAACGCGATGGGCGAGAACGGGTTTGTCTTCGGCGACATCGCCCCCACCGGAAGATTTGTCGAACCCTTCGGCGATTTCAAATTCGACGATGCCGTCGAGGTTTACCGCGAACAGGTAAAGGGACTGCTCGCTGGCGGGGTTGACGGTTTCGCGGTAGAGACCATGCTCGATATTCAGGAAGCCCGCGCCGCCCTTATCGCCATCAAGGAGTCCTGCGACCTGCCGGTTATCGTCACCATGACCTATCAGGAAGACGGCCGCACCCTGACCGGCACCGACCCCGCGAGCGCGCTGATCACCCTCCAGTCTCTCGGCGCCGACGCGGTGGGCTGCAACTGCTCGACCGGCCCGGCCCAGATGCTCATGTTCATTCAGGCCATGCAGCCCTACGCAACCGTGCCCCTTGTGGCAAAGCCCAACGCCGGAATGCCAAAGCTGGTGAACGGCAAGACGATATTCGACATGCCGCCCGAGGAGTTCGGCAGCTACATACCCGAGCTGATGAAAGCTGGCGCATGCTTTATCGGCGGCTGCTGCGGAACCGCACCGGAATATATCAGGGAAGCGAAGAAAGCGGCCGCAAGCGCGTCGCCCGTAGCTCCCGTCAACGACGCGATCAGCGCGGTCAGTTCTGCACGGAAAACAGTCTGCATAGGCTCCGACCGGACAACGGTGATTGTGGGTGAGCGTATCAACCCCACGGGCAAGAAAAAGCTGCAGGCCGAACTTCGCGAAGGCAAGCTCGACCTCGTGCGCCAGTACGCGGCGGAGCAGGTTCACGCCGGGGCGGAGATCCTCGACGTAAACATGGGCGTATCCGGAATCGACGAGCGTGACATGATGGTGCAGGCGATCAAGCTCCTCTCTAAGATCTCCGACGCACCGCTCTGCATCGACAGCACCAAGCCGGAGGTTGTGGAGGCTGCGCTGCGGCTCTATCCGGGGCGCGCGCTGCTGAATTCAATTTCATGCGAGAAGGAGCGCATCGAGAAGACCCTCCCCATCGCGGCGAAGTACGGGGCAATGTTCATCCTCCTACCCCTCACGGACGACGAGATCCCGCCCACCTGCGACGGAAGAATCAGCGTGATCGGGGAGATTTATGCCCAGGCCGAGAAATACGGATATAAAAAAGCCGATATCGTGGTCGACGGCCTTGTGATGACAGTGAGCTCCGACCAGCAGGCGGCGAAGGAGACCATAAGCCTTGTCGAATGGTGCGCCTCCGACTTCGGCGTAAACACCATCCTCGGCCTCTCCAACGTAAGCTTCGGCCTGCCGGAGAGGAAGTGGGTCAACGGCGCGTTCCTAGCCATGAACATCGACCGCGGCCTGACTATGGCAATCGCCAATCCCTCTGATGAGGTCTTGATGGCCAGCAAGTTCGCGGGCGATGCCCTTATCGGCAAAGACAAGAAGCTCCGCGAGTATGTCGGCCGCTTTTCAGATAGCGCCCCGGCCGCTAGCGCCAAGGCCAAAGAGCAACTCCCGCCGGAGGAAGCGGTCTTCCGGTGCGTCATCAACGGGGATCAGGATAACGTGGTCGCTTTCATCAAGAAAGCTATTGAGGCGGGAATCAGCGCGGACACACTGGTCAATGAAAAACTGATCCCTGCCATCCAGAAGGTGGGCTATCTTTTCGACCAGAAAAAATACTTCCTGCCCCAGCTGATGATGAGCGCCGACACCATGCGGACAGCCTTTGAATTTATCGAACCAGTTCTCCGCGAATCTGGTACCAGCACCCAGGGCCCGACCGTCATTCTTGCAACAGTCAAGGGCGACATCCACGACATCGGCAAAAACCTCGTGGCCCTCATGCTCAAGAACTACTCGTTCAAGGTTATCGATCTCGGCAAGGACGTGAGTGCCGAAGAGATCGTGGCAGCCGCCGAGGAACACAACGCTGACATCATCGGCCTTTCGGCATTGATGACGACGACAATGTCAGAGATGAAAGGGGTTATCGAACACGCAAGGCAGCGCGGCATAAAAGCCAAATTCATGATCGGCGGCGCGGTTGTGGATAACGATTATGCTGAAGAGATCGGGGCTGAAGGATACGCCCCCGACGCTATCGGTGCGGTAAAGACCGCCCAGCGCCTCTCCAATTAATCGGTATTGATTACTGAACATTAAACGATATAAGCCGGGGCTTTACGCTCCGGCTTTTTCTTGCAGATATTTTTCGCGCCGCGCGCCGATTTCGCCTGGTGCGATGGTATCGGAGAGTTTGAAGGGGCCACTCGCTGTGCGCACCAGACGGGTCATAACCGCGCCGGTTCCGAGATCGTTGCCGATGTCGTCAATCAGGGTTCGCACGTAAAAACCCTTGCTTACGGTCATTTCCAGGGTGGCGTTAACGCCGTCGAACTCTTTCAGTTCAAGCTCATATACATTAACCGTCCGCGGTTCCCGTTCTATGACCTCGCCCTTACGGGCCAGCCGGTAAAGTTTTTTCCCATCTACCTTGACGGCGCTGAACATGGGCGGGATCTGCTCAATCTCTCCGCGATATTTCTGGAGCGCCTTTTCCAACAACGCCCTCTCAAGGGGAAGCAGGGTAGCGTTGCCGCCCTCAATAATGGTTCCGGTCCGGTCATGGGTATCGGTGCGCTCGCCGAGTTTCAACTCTGCCACGTAGGTTTTGGTAAACTCCTGCATGGAATCAAAAAGCCGCGTAGCCCTGCCGGTAAGGATAAGAAGCAACCCCTCGGCCATCGGGTCGAGCGTCCCACCATGCCCGACCTTATGCATGTTAAGCTGCTTGCGGCAGATGGAAACCACGTCATGACTCGTCATCCCCTCAGGTTTATTGACAGGGAATACACCGGGCACCTCCCACAGCAAAGCGAGAGGGTTTTCCCTGAAGGATGAGAGCAGCTGGGGGAAATTCGGTTCTTCATTCATTAATGCAAAATCCCTGATACAGCAAAGCAGGCGCAAACACAGCCCGCATATTTTCGGAATAAGCCGTTAGAAATCAAGCGGATATTTGTAATTGCCCCCCCGCAATGCACAGGCTATCCTGAAACATATATGAGCTCTGCCTGCATACGGAGGGATACGGATGAAATGCGAAAATTGTGGTCAAACGATTGAAGACGGTTGCGGTTTCTGCGTAAACTGCGGCCATCAGAGCCCCGCACCGGGTAATGTTTCACGTGATACCATAACCTGCCCCGATTGCGGCCGGGTTCAAGCCAAGGCAAACAGCACCTGCGATCTATGCGGCCATCTTTTCAAAGCTACAGACGCCTATGCGGGAACTCAAAGCGCACCAGCATTTAGCAATAAAAGGGAATCAAAACC
This sequence comes from Planctomycetota bacterium, assembly GCA_016936955.1. Lineage (GTDB taxonomy): Bacteria > Planctomycetota > SZUA-567 > SZUA-567 > SZUA-567 > JAFGWW01. The sequence continues at coordinate 9,749 of JAFGWW010000038.1, forward strand.
GGTTTCCAAGCAGGCAATGCCAGTTTATTTAATCCCCCTTGCCGCAGTAATTTTTATAGTAAGCCTTGGCGCCTACTATGCCCTGCGGGAAAATTACGGTGTTGGCGAGCATATCAAGCCATTCACGCTCCAGTCGATTTCAGCAGAAGATTATACGGTTACCGGCAAAAACGATCAGGGAGCTATAACCGCCCTGCTCTTCTTTACCAACCGCTGCCCTTATTGCCACATGGAGGCAGGCGAAATTTCAAAGGCCTACGCATCCCTTAATATCCAGCCCATACTGATCGGCATAAGGGAACCAGCCGGAACGGCAGCATATTTCGCTGAAAAGCACGGAGTACCGGAAGAGGTACCGGTGCTGATTGATTCCGATGGGAGCATTTTCTCCCAGTTCGACGGCAAAGGAGTGCCATTCAATGTCCTGCTGAAAGACGGGGTGGTTGTCGACAAGTGGTCTGGCTTCGCTCCCGGCCACCTCGCAAAACAGGCCAGAGCCGCCGGAGCAGAAAACCTCCCACGCTAAAACGCGGCAAACACAACTTACTAGATATAATCATTCCAGCGCCGGATTTGGGATATCTGTCACATTCTCCCCCGGCAAGGTAGTCACGCCAAGTCCAGGCATTACACATAATTCGCAAATATGCAAAAAATAGCCCTTATTCTTTTGGAACATGGGGGCTGTTAATGGTAAAAATTACGTGACAGTTTCATGAGCAAAGGATAATTGTGCGCAGCAACAAGATAAGCATCGGCAGATATGAGGTCATCAAGACCCTCGGCCACGGCGGCATGGGGACGGTTTTCCTGTGCAAC
>JAFGWW010000355.1 GCA_016936955.1 Planctomycetota bacterium
CGCTGGCCACGCTTTCGCCGTTCTCCAGACCGCCCATGAGCGCGTAAATGGCTTTGGTGATAGGATAATACATCTCGGTCTGGGCAAGAATAAGGCTGTCCGAGACCTCGAGCATGGAGAAGGAGAAGCAGAGAATTGCCCCCGCGAGGAGGTTTGCCGCCACGAGGGGGAGGGTGATTTTACGTACCACGTGCCACGCCGGGGCGCCGAGATTGGCCGCCGCTTCCTCATAAGTCCTGCTTACCTGCTCAAGCCCCGCGTGGGCGGCGCGGACCATGTATGGCAGGCGGCGGATTGAGTAGCTTGCCGCCAGAAGGAGCATGGGGTTCATGCGCGGGTTGAGGAGGTCGGTGGCGAAAGAGGTATATTTCGGGTCGATTCCGGAACCGCCGAGCATGGCCAGTACATGGTGGTGCAGGGTGGTGAAGCAACCCATGTAGCCGAATGCGATGACGATACCCGGCACGGCCAGCGGGAGCATGGAGAAGGCGTCGATCAGGCTTGCGCCCTTTACCTTCGCGCGTACGCAGAGCCATGCGATGGCAAAGCCGAGGATGATGTCGATTATGGTGGCCGAGATTGCGAGGGCGAGGCTGTTTTTAAGGGCCGAGCGGGTGAGCTCCATGCCGATAGCCTGCTCGAAATATTTTCCCGTAAACCCTTCGGGCATGACGCTCATGAACCACCGTTCAGAGCAGGAGAGGGCGACCACGCTCAGATGCGGCAGGACGGCGAAAAGGATTATAGCCCCGAGGCAGAGGTAGGCAAGCAGGGTTCCGCCGATTGAGAGGGACTGCTCTTTCTGGCTCACGCTCATTCGTCCGAGAGTGGCTACGTTGCGGTTGCGCGAGGTGATCCGCTTCGAGACGAGGAACCCGACTACCGTGATAAACAGAACCAGCACAACCTGCGCGTTGCCGGTGGGGTTGGTGCTGATCTGGCTTGCGCTGTTGAATATCCGCACGGGAAGAAGGTTGTGGATGCCGAAAACCAGGGGCGTGCCGAGTTCGGTAAAAGACCAGATAAAGACGATTATCACGCCCGCGAACATCCCCGGCGCGGCGAGGGGGAAGGTCACCCGCCGGAAAACCCGCCACGGCGAGGCGCCGAGGTTGGCCGCCGCTTCTTCAAGGGTGGGGTCGACGTTTGCGAAAGCCGCCACCAGATTCAGGTACATGATGGGGAAGAGGTGTAGCGCCTCAAGCACGACAATGCCGAGGGTGGGGTACGCGCCCAGCCAGTCCACAAAACCGTCGCTTATCCCCACTTTCATGAGCAGGAGGCTGAGCGGGCCCGTGCGGGAGAAGATCATCTTCATCCCCACCGCCCCCACGAAAGGCGGCAGAATCATTGGCGCAAGCAGAAGGGCGCCGAAAAGCCCCTTGCCGCGAAATGAGCGCCGTGCGAAAAGCCACGCCAGGGGCACCGAGATTGCGCTTGTGAGTATGGTCACGAAAAAGGCGATTTTGAGGCTGCCGAGAATGGCCGAAAGCTGCGCCCCGTCGGTGAATAGCTTTGTTATGTAGTCGAGGGTCCACCCCTGCTCGGTCTTGAATGCCCCGACCACGACATCCCCCAGCGGCCATGCAAGGAACACGCCGAGAAAAAGGAGGATAAAGAGGGCGAGGGCGTAGCGTTTCATGTTATTGACAACCCATTCTGTCTTTACAGCGCGAAGTCTGACGTATGTCTTTTAGGCCAGCCGCATTCAGAATAATCTGTGAATTTGCCGGAATATCCGATTCCATTCATAATGATTAGATGAAGCAGTGTTAAGCACTTATTGCTTAATGAATGAATTTGCTGATATTCGCTAAGGCTTATATCGCTTGATATGTTGCCATGCGCAAATCTGTTTCGCAGCTTTTTCCATGCTTTTATATCATGTTCACGGATTATGCCTTGTTTTTCGAGTGAATTCAATTTGTCACTAATAGACGTTCTTTGAATACTTCCTAGAAAACCACCCAGCCTTTTTTTAATACTCTCATCAAGATCAGAGTTCTCGATCATTGTTTTTGCTCTTGAGCATTGTTGCTTAAGATGACTGTTACAGCATTGATCCTTATGATGAAAAATGTTTATGGCACCTTCGACAGCGACAGACACATTTAGAGCTATAGCTGTTGCCTCTTCGGTTGATTCATAAATAGAATATAAAAGGCAGGATAGAGGATGCCATGCTGACTGATCATGCCGTGAAACAAAATCATAATATCTAGTGAAAAGAGAATCTATGTCTTCCCGGTTATCCGGATGCCATAAATCCAATAGTGGTGCGAGTCCCGCACGATTATGCTTGAGGTGATCGTTGCTCCTTACTGTGGTGTATTCCTTTGATGATTCAAACCTCGTCATAACGTTCCACCATAGGTTTCTACCGAGTAAAAATTGCAACGACTCGCCAAGCCTCCGCTCTAAAATTTTCCCGCAGTCATTTTTTGTGCATAATGCGCTTAACTTAAAACCATAGTCTTCCGTTGCAAGAATAACTATGCAATTATCCATTATGAATTTGCAAATTGCATTTTTGCTGTGAGAAATGTTATCTTTATCGTTTAGGGGATTGCCGATAATATTTCGTGGTAATTCCGGCGCTTCAAAAAAAAGTAATGAGATGTTTGTATCTTTGTTGTGCAACGGTTTCATGTCGTTAATTTTGGTTGCAGAATATAGTTTAGACGAATAGATCCGGTTGTGTATGCTCTTGTGGAAACTGATGTCACTTGGGAATATATCTTCTGATGTCCATAAGTTTCCTTCATTGTCGATAGCTTTTACACCAAATAGATCATCCTTTTTAATGATTTTACCACTGCCGTTTTTTTTGGTATGGAATTTATCAAGTTTCTCTGAGATACCTGAATCTACATAAGCTTTTAATACAAGTTCTCCTCTTTTTGTTGCTTCGATGTAGCCGCAACCTTTAGCTTGTATTTCTTCTTTGCCCTGCAAATATAAGGTGACTTCATGACAGTCCAAATGAAATTCGTTGTTTTTAATTTTCAATAGTTCATCTGGGGATAATGACATAGTTTTATTTCGCTTTTCCTTGATAAAATAGTATCGTATTCACCAAAATGCATCAATCTCCGCGCCTGCTTCCCCATTCATAATCCAATCCCTCCCTCCTTTCAACAGCGAAATATATAATGTCAGGTGGAAAATGACGATTTTTATGGGGCTTTTGGATGATTTCCGCACCCGTTCAGCTTTTAAGTGATATATATGTGATTTACTCCTTGACGATGATTTATTCGTGTAATAGTATTCATATGCCAAGGATGGCACCAGTGCGACGCGCCCATGTTGCAAGATGCGCCGAGATGTTGTACAGTTGATGGCATATCGCGGGTAAACAGGTCAGGTTCCGGGTTATTTTCATGGTCAAACGTGGGTTCTATAGCGATTTTACTCAGGGCAACTTGAGCCAGCGGTTTTGTTCCAGGCAGAAATATGCGCAAAATGCCGGAGAAGATGTCATGGAAAACAGGTCATTGAAATGCGGGTTTACCCTTATCGAGCTGCTGGTGGTGGTGGCGATCATCACCATTCTGGCCGGCCTTCTTCTTCCCGCCTTGCAGTCCGCGCGGGCGGCGGCCTATCAGGCGGCGTGCGGGAATAACCTCAAGCAGCAGGGCCTCGCTTTCATGATGTTTGCTGATGACAACCGCGGCCGTATTCCTCCAACCAATCACGGTTATCTAAATCCCGTCAGCAGCAATGGCGAATATATAAAGGAATTTGGGCTGGATTCCGATGGGAGTGGTGCATACGGATACTGGTTTCAGGCTCTGGGGCCGTATCTTGGTCATGACGAATGGTTAGACGGGTATAAGGCTCTCAGCAATGGAGAGAAGCTGCAGATACAGCGGGTTGCCCGTCGGTCTATTATAAATTGCCCCGCCCAGATTCCTACAGAAGCAAATTTTGACCGGTTCATGTACGGCAAAAGCTCCCGCCTTGGCCTGGGCGCCAGCAAATGCTCCATAAGCAGCGCCACTGGTGCGACTACCGGCGAATATACGAAGTACAGTAACATCCCTTATCCATCCATAGCCGTGATGGTTGGCGACTCTTGTCGTTCATCGGGTATTAAAAGCGTTGCGCTTGATCCCTATTATGAATATATGCTTGCGGGGCTTGACCATCCTGGTACAGGGTCGAGCAGCCACCCACCCCTTAGCTACCGCGGCAGCCAGTGGCTTCGCCATAACCTCGGTTCCAATGTACTCTTTGCCGCGGGGCATGTGCGCTATGTCAAGGGCATGGACATGTTCACCAAACTGACTTCGCGCACGGACAAGGAAGGTGCGATGCGCCTGCGGGAATAAACGCTTTGCCCGTAAATCTCGTCTGTATAAACATGGGGCTGCCTTTTTACGGTAGCCCCACGTTATTTATATCGATAACGGATGACGGGGAAGTGCTCTGCTTTCGTCCTCTAGAATCTGCACCGGTTCTGGATGGTGCTCATGATGAGGCGCATCCCGCTCAGGCGCGAGCCGTTGTTGATGCTGCCTGCGGTGGCGAAGACGACGCCCCGGTGTTCTTTTGCCTCTTCGAAATCACGCAGCAGTTCTTCCACGATTTTATCCTCCTGGTCGCGGCTGAAGGTGAAGGGGGCGAGCTGGCCGTGGATCACGGCTTTGGGGCAGTGCTCGCGGATGGTGCGTACACTCAGGGTGGGGCCAAAGTTTACTGAGGTCATGCCAAGTTTTCCGAAGAGGGGCAGTAGGTGCTCCATGTCCGAGTCGGAGTGCTGGCCGCGCAGGTCGCCCGCTTCGGGGCTGTAGCGCTCAAAAATTCCTTTCAGAACCGGGTAGCCGAAAAACTCGTACATGTCGTGGTTGAGCATGGCGCAGTTGTCGTCGCAGAAATAAAAGCCGTGCGGCGCGGCCTCGGCGGTGTAGCCCGCCTCCTCGTCGTGAATGCGGGCGAGTTCAAGCATGGCCTTGAGGATGAGGTCGCGGAAGCGCCCGGCGAGTTCGGGCTCGTCCTCGATCAGGAAAATGAGATTCTCCACGCCGAAGATTGAGGTGGCGAAGGTGACGGGGCCGCGCTGGCCGCGGTAGAGGGGAGGCTTGACGCCCATGGCGGTGAGCCGCGCTTTCTCCTCCTCCCAGTTTTCGGGAAGCACGAAGTCGCGCAGGTTTTCAATCCGCTTCTCCACCCGGTCGAGAAGTTCGGCCAGTTCCTTTTCGCTATCCGCCGCCTGCTTGAGCCAGTAGCTCTCGTTATGCCACACATTCTGCCCCTC
>JAFGWW010000356.1 GCA_016936955.1 Planctomycetota bacterium
AGATGATCGTTCCCTCCGCCATGGCCATCGTAGTTCCGGTTGTGGTCGGGCTTATCCTCGGCGTTGCCGGTGTTATCGGCCTTCTGGTTGGCGGCCTGACCGCCGGCTTCACCCTCGCCTGCATGCTCAACAACGCGGGCGGTGCGTGGGACAACGCCAAGAAGTCGATCGAGAAGCAGGAAAAGACCAAGAACGACAAGGGTGTTCTCATCACCGGTAAGGGCTCTGAAGCCCACAAGGCCGGTGTTGTTGGTGACACCGTCGGTGACCCCTTCAAGGACACCAGCGGCCCGTCCCTCAACATCCTGATCAAGCTGATGACCATGGTCAGCGTCGTCTTCTCGGGTGTCGTCGTTGCCTACGGCGACCAGATCAAGGCTATCATCACCGCCCTGACCAAGTAAGACGGTTTACACAAGCAACACCCGAAACGGGGCCGGATTCATTCCGGCTCCGTTTTTTATTGGCAAGCTCAAGGCGAATGAGTAGTATGATGTCTTCAGTAATTTGATGGACAGACTCAAAAAGGAGAGACAATGCCTGTACCGACTTTCAAGATTGCGACAAGCTATACTCCCAAGACCGGGGATTTTATCTGCCTGCCTTACGCCAGCCAGACCAAGCCCGCCTATGCGAAAGAGATCGGCCCCAAAACCAAGATGACCATCCCCGTTCCCAAGAAAAAGGGCGGCTCCCAGATCATCTGGGTCGGCAAGGCCGGGGACAAGGCAACCCATCATGTAACCAAAGCCTACCGCATCGACGCCGAGCACGAAACGGCGGAGCAGTGCGTCAAGAACATGGTCTCCGACGCCCTCAAGTGCGCGAAGCAGCATGAGTGCAAGCAGGTTCTGGTTCTGCTCGACGCGAAAACTCCCGAACTCGTCATCGCCGCGCAGGAAGGCGCCCTCCTTGGCGGTTACGTCTTCGACAAGTATTTCGAGAAGAAAAAATCAGCCCTTCCTGTAACCGTAGTCATCCAGGGCCCGGTATCGGCAAAGCTCAAGAAGAGCCTCGCCGAGGGCAAGGTTGTTGCCGACTATACGAATCAGGTCCGCGATATCCTCAACACCGCGCCCAACGAACGCAACCCCCTCACCGTCGCCAAGGATTACCAGCGCATCGGCAAGTCGGCCGGCCTCAAGGTTACCGTCTGGGACGAGAAGCGCCTCAAGAAAGAACGCTGCGGCGGAATCCTCGGTGTAGGCATGGGCTCGGCCTTCAAGCCCCGCCTCGTCATTGCCGAATACAGCCCCCGTGGCGCGAAGAAGCATCTCTGTCTCGTCGGCAAGGGCGTCAGCTTCGACACAGGCGGCTACTGCCTCAAGCCCTCGACCTCCCAGATCGGCATGGAGCTCGACATGGGCGGTTCGGCCATGATGTTCGGTGCCGCCTGCGCCATCGCGAAACTCAAGCTTCCGGTCAAGGTCACCCTCTTGACCCCGCTGGTAGAGAACCGGATCTCCGCCGATTCCTACCTCACCACCTCCGTCCTGACTTTCCGTAACGGCAAGAGCACTTCGGTCGAGAATACCGACGCCGAAGGGCGCCTCATCCTCGCCGACGCGCTCTGCCTCGCCGCCGAGAAAAAGCCGGACTATATCATCGACGCCGCCACCCTTACCGGTGCTTGCGTAGTTGGTCTTGGTGAAGATATTGCCGGGGCTTTCGGCACGGACGCCAAGTTTACCCAGAATTTCCTCTGCGCCGCCGCGAACGCGGGCGAGTATTTCTGGGAACTCCCCCTGCACATGCCTTACGCGGAAATGCTCAAGACCCACCGCGCCGACTCGAAAAATATCGGCGGGCGCTGGGGCGGGTCCATTACGGCCGCCCTCTTCCTCAAGCAGTTCGTGCCGGACAAGCAGAAGTGGATCCACTGCGACATCGCCGGCCCTGCGGGTAAGGAAGCTCCCCTCCAGCATCTGGGCAAGGGCGCCAAGGGCTTCGGGGTCAAGACGGTGGTCGAGCTGGCCCGCGATCTAAAATAGCCTCGCCTTACTCCCGATTTACCGCACAAAGGCTTCCCCATGGCGGGAAGCCTTTGTTTTTCCCGTATTTCCGGTGTAAGTTGACGAAAACCCCATATCGGGCGCTTTTCGGCAAAGAAGAATTGACAATGTTCCCGTTGTTTGGTAAAAAATAAGACCCCGCCAGCGATGGCGGCCTTTATTTTTAGTGTAAACGCTCTAAGATGGAGAGGCAGGTAACAATGAGTCACAAGGGTAAACACAAGAAAAGTCGCCGTCGTCGCAAGGTAGGCTCCCGCATCCGCGCCATGCGCAGGAAAATGAAGAAGCGTTAGAATCGGCGTATCTGATCTGCCAATTCAAAATAATCAAAACGCTCACCACGACCGGTATCTGTCGGTCGTGGTGTTTCTGTTTCATCTCGAAATATTTCCATCATTTCATTGCTGGTTCGGTGGGCGGCTTCATTTGTCGGCGCTGAGAATGAGCTCCACCACTTCATCGTGCCGGTGGGCTCTGGCGCGGTCGAGAGGGCGTTCGCCTTTATTGTTTGTGATATTCACGTCCGCCCCGTTTTCGATAAGAATGCGCACCACATCTATATGCCCGTCCCAGACGGCGAGGTAGAGCGGGGTGTTGCCGATGCCGTCCTGCACGTTGGGGTTGGCTCTGGCAAGGAGCAGGGTCTTGACCGCGTCGGTATGTCCCGCCATGGCCGCGCCGTGGAGGGGGCTCATGCCTGCGCGGTTTTGGGCATTGACGTCGGCCCGTTTGTCGATCAACCTGCGCACAACATTATCGTGGCCCCACATGGCGGCTATATGCAGGGGGGTGAAGCCGTTGGGGTCGCTGACCCTGGCAATCATGGGCATGTCGCGGATAAGCTGCTTGACCTCTTCGTCGTCCCCCCACTGGCAGGCGAGCATGATGGCTTTTCTTTTGCCGGAACCACGCATGAACTTTATGAAAACGGCGAAGAAGAGGATACATCCGAAAAGGATTATCCAGTCGAGGTAGAATAGTATTAAACTGAAGAACGCCTGCACGATTATTCTCCGCCTTTTGACAATATGAAATATACCCCCCTTTATTCTTTTCGGCAACTTTTACAGGCTGGTAAATCGGACGATAAGCTGTAAAATGTGAATCGTTCGAATATGTCAATGTAACTCAACAGGAGACATCATGAGCCGCATAAGCGCAACTTTCGAAAGTCTTAAAAAAGAGGGCAGGACTGCCTTCATGCCATACATAATGGCCGGCGACCCGGACATGGATACCACCCTGCGCCTGATCCTCGGAATGGAGAAGGCGGGGGCTAATCTGATCGAACTCGGCGTTCCGTTCTCCGATCCACTCGCCGACGGGCCGACCAACCAGCTTGCGAGCGAGCGCGCCCTCAAGAGCGGCACCAATCTCCCGAAGATTTTCGAGATGCTCAAAAAGCTCCGCAAGAAATCGCAGATTCCTGTCATGCTTATGGGTTATTACAATCCCTTCTTCAATTACGGCCTTGAGAAATTCTGCAAGGAAGCGGCCGAGGCGGGAGCGGACGGGCTTATCATCCCCGACCTCCAGCCCGACGACGCGCCGGAGA
>JAFGWW010000357.1 GCA_016936955.1 Planctomycetota bacterium
AAAGGCGGTTATAAAATGAAAGTCTGGTTTGTCGGCGCGGGCCCGGGTGATCCGGAACTGCTTACCCTGAAGGCGAAGGCCCTGCTTGAAAAAGCGGAGTGCTGCATCTACGCGGGCAGTCTGGTCAACCCTGTTATTCTTGACTGCCTTCCTGAATCCTGCGAGAAGTACGATTCTGCCGGGATGGACTTGCCTGAGATTATCGCAGTCATGGAAAAATGCCGCGACCGTGGCGTTGACGTAATTCGCCTTCACACCGGGGAACCTGCGATTTACGGCGCCATAGGCGAGCAGATGCGCGAACTCGATCGCATCGGCATCGAATACGCCGTCGTTCCCGGCATCAGCAGTTTTCAGGCTGCCGCCGCGTCGTTGCAGGTTGAACTTACGTCTCCCGAGGTTTCGCAGACCGTTATTCTTACGCGTTGCGCCGGCCGGACTCCGGTTCCGGAAACGCAGCAGCTTGATAAACTCGCCGAAGCGCAGGCCACGCTCTGCCTTTTCCTGAGTGTGGGCAAGCTCGCGGAGGTATGCGCTGATCTCGCGCAGCATTACGGCGAGGATTGCCCTGCGGCGCTTGTCTATCACGCTTCATGGGCGGACGAGAAAAAAATATGCGGAACCCTTGCCACGCTGCCGGAGCTCGCAAGCGGCATAGAACGCACAGCCATGATTATTGTGGGGCGCGCGCTGAACCCGCCGGGATGTTCCAGCAAACTCTACGCCTCTGAATTTACCCACGGTTATCGCAAGGGCACGAAATGAGCACGGCTGTCATAACCTTATGCAAAGAAGGCGCGGAAGTTGCTGTTCGCATTTGCGAGTCCATGCCGGACGCGAAGCTGTATGTTCACGAAGCTGTGGAAGGGTACGGGCAGGCGGAGCGTTTTGCCCGCGTTGTTGAATTGACTTCCGAGATCTTCGGGTGCGTTAAGCGGATTATTTATATCATGCCCTGCGGGGTTGCGGTGCGGGCGATCGGGCCGATGATAAAACATAAGCTCGAAGACCCGGCGGTTGTGGTGCTTGACGTAATGGGGCGCTGGGCGGTGAGCCTTCTCTCCGGCCACGAAGGCGGAGCCAATGATCTTGCGCTGGAGGTTTCAAATATCATAGGAGCCGAGCCGGTTATCAGCACCACCACCGAAGCGGTGAAGAGGCTTATTGTCGGCGTGGGTTGCCGCAAGGGGATGAAGGTGGAAAATATCGAGGCGGCGATCCTTGCGGGTCTGGATAAAATATCCGCCCACCCGTCCGCGGTCCGCCTTCTCGCCACAGCCGGGGTGAAGAAAGATGAAGAAGGGATTCGGGAAGTTTCGAAGCGTCTCGGAATCCCGCTTGTAATAATTCCGGACGACGAGATCCGGAAGAGCAGCCTTGTTTTTGAGAGATCAGAATTTGTTCAGGAAAAAGTAAACCTGCCTGCCGTAGCCGAACCTGCGGCGCTGCTGGCGGGAAGGAGAACCGTATTATGTCTGCCGAGAATTGCGATGGACGGGGTGACTGTTGCCATAGCGGAGGAAGGCTTGCCGTCGTAGGCTTTGGCCCGGGCAGCATACTCGACCGCACGCGCCGTGCCGAAGAAGCGATAAATGCAAGCGACGTTATCGTCGGTTACAGCCCTTACCTCGACCGCATCGCCGATCTTCTTGAAGGGAAAGAGGCGATAGGCTCCGGTATGCGGCAGGAGCGCGAACGCTGCCGCCTTGCAATTGACCGCGCCGCTGCGGGCGAGAAGGTTGCGATCGTCTCTTCCGGCGACGCTGGTGTTTACGGGATGGCGGGGCTTGTACTGGAGATGGTGGAGCAGGACGGACTTAATATTTCAGTCGAGATTATTCCGGGCGTAACCGCCGCCTCGTCCGCCGCCGCCAAGCTCGGCGCGCCGTTGATGCTCGATTATGCAACCATAAGCCTTAGCGATCTGCTTACCCCTTGGGAAGTAATCAGGAAACGCCTCGAAGCTGTCTTCGCCGCCGATCTCGTGGTGGCTCTCTACAATCCCAAAAGCCACAAGCGCCTCATGCCTTTTAACGAGATGCTTTCCATCGCGCGCAAACATCGGCAGGACGATACGCCGGTAGGCATCGCGACCGCGCTCGGTCAGGATGACGAGCACGTTGTCATGATCCGTCTCGACCAGCTTGCCGATGCGGAGGTAAACATGAAGAGCATAGTCATCATCGGCAATAGCACCTCGCGCAAGCTCGGCAACTGGTTAGTTACTCCTCGGGGTTATAATCTATGATTCTGCTGATCGGCGGAACAAGTGAAACCGGCGAATGCGCCGAACTGCTTCTCGAAAGCGGTTACGAGGTGCTTGTCTCTACCGCAACCGATGAAAAGCTTGATCTGCCGGAAAGTCCGCGTCTTCACAAGCGATACGGCAGGCTTGATACAGAGCAGTTTGCCGAACTGATTTCATTGCGCGGGATTAATGCTGTAGTCGACGTAGCCCACCCCTTCGCAGCCGCGCTTCATACAAACGCTTTAGAAGCGGCATGTAAAGCCGATGTTCCTTATTTATCTTATGAAAGACCCGGCACAGGTAATGGGCAGGCTGACTGTCTTCGCGTTCCCTCCCATGAAGAGGCCGCTGCAGCTGCGGTAAAAATCGGTCTGCCGGTATTGCTTACCACCGGCGCGAACAGCATATCAATTTATGCCGCCAAGTTTTCTGACGCTGGCCTTTCCTTTATCGTGCGTGTGCTCCCGCGCAAGGAATCTGTTGATGCGTGCCTGGATGCAGGTCTGAGTGAAAAGCAGATCATAACTGGGCGCGGGCCATTCACGGTAGAAGATAACATCGACCTTATCCGTTCCCGTGGAATCGGTGTTCTTGTAACCAAGGACAGCGGCGAGCGGGGCGGGGTTCCGCAGAAAATGGAAGCGGCGAGGGTTACCGGATGCAGGATGATTATTGTCGAGCGTCCTGAGAACCCCGGCGTTGCGAGATACAGCGATATGTGTGAAATGGTAACAGCCCTTGCCTTATGCTTGCGCAGTTAATTACTTCCGGTGCATTCCGAGGAAGAAATCCAGCTGTCTCAACTCTTCCTCGTCCAGCAGACTTCGTTCGTCGGTGATAATACTATTTATGGCTTTCGCTTTGTCGAAGGCTTGAGAAGCTTCCTCTTTTTTGCCGAGGGTCTGGAGCAGTATTCCCTGCTTCATGAAATATATCGGCTTATAGGGATGAAGCGCGCAGGCAAGCTTGATGGCAGCCAGTGCTTGCGTTGTATTCGCTTTCCTTTCCTTTCCCATCATGAGAAGGATATCGGCAAGGTTTGCGTATCCGCTGGCAAAGTACGGGTCGCAGGCTATTGCCATGCTGTTGGCTTCAAGATATTTCTGCTCAAGCTCAAGGCTTGCTTTTGAACTGCCCTGCGGAATACTCATCTCGGCTCCCAGAAGTTTTATCTTCAGACGGTAAAGGCTTCCGTCGCGCGGGCGCAGTGCGATAATTTCGCTCAGGCGCGGCTCCAGTTCACTCGCGGCTTTCATCAGCTTATCCCGGCTTTGCGAGAGGACGATGTCCGTGTCCATGTCGACAGACCTGATCTCTATGGAATTGGCAAGGTGGGGGGTGACTCTGGCTTTAAGCTGCCAGATCACGACAACCGAGAAGACGAGAAGCATGGCCCATGCGGCTCCGCGCGGAAGGGAGTATTCTATCCCGCATTTATCGCTGGCCGCCATTATCATCCCGGCAATAAGCCAGAGAAAAAAACTGATCGACGCAATGCCGGGGTGGAAGTCGGCAATACCGTGCACGAGAAGGCCGCAGGCGCAGAGAGCGAGCCAGTAAAGAAGCTTGCGCGGGTTGATACTGTCAAGCATTCTGCAGCTTGCGTAAAAGGCGCCCGCCCATGTTGCGGGCAGGATTACAAGATGCACGCCGCCGTGAATAAACGCGGGCAGCCAGCTTCCGGTGATCGAACGGAGAGAACCTTTGCCGGGGATGGCGAAAACTTCGTGCAGGAAAAATTCAAAAGAAAGCCCGGCAAAAGCGCCTTTCAGAGACATGAAGTAGATGAAGCTGAAGAGCGCCAGCGCAAAGAGCACCGCCTGTTTCATCTGCTTTCCATTCACGCCAGACTCTTCTTTGTCTTTAGCCTTTTTCATCTTTGCCGATTGCGTGTTATCGTCAACCTCTTCATCAGTTTGCTTGAGCGAGGTGCGGATAAGAATAAACCAGAAAGAAACGAAGAAGGTAAGAAGCGGGATGCCGCCGTCGGTGGCGAGTTGCAGGTAATGGTTGTGGACTTTTTTAACTGCCCATCCTTCGGCCGGTTTGAATTGCGTATAGCGGCTGCCGAAGTTGTCGAGACCGACCCCGCGCAGGGGATAGGTTTCAATCATGCCGAAAGCGGCGCGCCAGTAGTTGTAGCGCACATCCACATTTTTCCTGACCACTGCATGCAGCTTGCCGAGCCTGCTTTCCTGATTATCAATACCCCACCCGGCGATAAGCCAGACCGCCGCCGCAAGCCCCGCGATTAATATCAGGTTGCAGGCCGGGAGAATTTTCCGGATTGTTCCCTTTTCCGCGTTGATGAAGCGCAAGGCGAGTTTAAGTTCTACAAGCCATAGGGCGGCGAACACGGTCTGCGCCCCGGTTATCCAGGAGCCCGAAAGTTTATACGCAATCGCAGCCACGCAGGCGCAGAGCGTGGTCGCCAGAGCCGTATATCCGCTGCAGGCAAGGAATACACGCCAGCCTTTTTTGTCGGCGAGGAGGTACAGGATAAGGCATTCCACAACCTTGGCCGCGAGAAATCCGGCTTTACTCCCGGTATAGATAAAGACGAGGAGTGAGATACAGAAAATTATTTTTGCAAAGATTTTAAGAAAGCCTTTGCCGTTCTGCTTTATTACCCCGATCAAAAGCGGGCAGAGCAAGATGAGGAATCCCGCGAGCGCATTCGGGTAGGAGAAGGGGCCGTAGATGCGGTCGGATTCCACCCGGTTGCGGAAGAGAGTCTGCTGCATCTCGCCCGACCCGGCGGCGAGTGAAATATTATTCCCGTCGGAAAGAACGTACTCGCGGAAATAGGAGAGGCCATAACATTTCTGGTAAAGGCTGTAAACGGCGACTGCGGCAAAACCGGCGATGACGCACGAGCAGAGCAGACGCAACCTGGCCTTGTCGCGGAAATGGGCAGCAACCATTATGACCAGGGCGAAATCGGAAAACCAGACAAAAGCGGTGTCGAGCGCGGCCTGCATATTTCCGTCGCCTGAGTAAGCGATGCCGTCGAGCGCGACACCCGCGAAAGGAATGTGGGTAACCCGCATCACTCCAGGCACTGTCAGTATGGCAAAGCCGCCGAGGATGGAGAGGGGAAGGGCGTTTGCGAGGCTGATTCTGCACGCAGAGATAAACCGTATTCCCCAGAGGAAGAACGCAATCCACACCAGTGTGCAGATGAATACGGTCTCGACCTCGTTCTCCGGCTGCCCCATACTCAGGGGGCGGAGGGCGGCGGCGAAAGCGATGATTGCGGTTACACACTTGTCGAGCCACGCTTGAAGGTCGGCACTGAGGAGGGGAAGCGGTACGGTTTTGGATTCTGTCACTCTTCACCTCTCCGCGCCGCGGCGTTTTCAAGCAGAACTATAAGCGCGATGATCCCAAGGCCGATCAGGAAAACTATTATCGAGCCGGTTCGGTCAAGCTGCTCGAGCAGGGTAGCGGCCCCGCCCAGAAT
Organism: Planctomycetota bacterium; assembly: GCA_016936955.1. Lineage (GTDB taxonomy): Bacteria > Planctomycetota > SZUA-567 > SZUA-567 > SZUA-567 > JAFGWW01. The sequence continues at coordinate 5,712 of JAFGWW010000357.1, forward strand.
TATCCCGAGCAGATAAATTGTCAGCACCGCTTCGCGTCGCGTCATTCCGAGGCGCACCAGACGATGGGAAAAATGGTTGGTGTCGCCCTGAAAGAAGGGCTTGCCGTTGCGGTAGCGGATATATAGTACGGATAATGTGTCGAAGAACGGTACGCCAAGGATCAGCACCGGCATGAAGACCGAGAAGAAACTTCCTTCAACATGATAGGTTCCCGCCACGGTGAGGGTGGCGAGTATGAAGCCGATAAAGAGGCTGCCCGCGTCGCCCATGAAAAGTTTCGCCGGGGCAAAGTTGTAATAAAGAAAACCGAAGAGCGAGCCGGCCAGAACCGCCAGCATGGAGGCGACAAAAACCTGACCCGTCTGCAATGCAACCACAAAGAAAAGAGAGGCCGCAATCGCAGCGACGCCGGAGGAGAGGCCGTCCATATTGTCGAGCAGGTTGAAGGCGTTGGTCACGAATACAATCCAGAGCACGGTGACGACGGCGCTGAATATTTCCGATTCCACAAAGAGGGTTATCTTCAGCCCGCCGAGATAAACCAGAAACGCGGCAATTATCTGTACTGCTAATTTTGGTTTCGGATTAAGCCTGTAAAAATCGTCGAGCAGCCCGAGGCCGAACATCATGGATCCGCCAAGCATTACCGCGCCGAAACGGATCAGGGTCTGCTTTGCGAAGACGCCTCCGAGAAGGGGCGCGAAATTTTCACTGAAACCGGGAATAAGGCTGTCCCAATCAAAGAACCTGAGCGAGAGATAGGACGAAGCGACAACGAGGGAGAAGGTAAGGACAATCGCGATGCCCCCGCCGTAGGGAATGGTGCGCGAATGAATCTTGCGCTCCCCCGGATTGTCCACAAGGCCGACCCGGAGCGCGAGCCTGCGCGCCAGCGGGGTAAGCAGAAGGCCAAGCACCAGAGACAGGCAGAAAAGCCCTGCGTATGCGGTAAAAATCCGTTCGGTCAAATTTATTCCCCGGTAAACTGCGAAGCAGCATTCGTCATGAGAGACTATCCGAAAATATTGAGAACATCGAAGGCCTGGCTCATCAGCTGTTCCGCTTCGGCGGGCTTGATGCGCTTTCCTTTATATACCACAAGCGTTTCGCCCTGTGCTTCAAACTGAAAGCTGGCATTGCTTTTACTTTCCCCGAGGTCGGAGAAATATTCGCGTACCTGCTGGTTGAAAACGCCGCGCACATCTGATTCATTTTCGCCCTGCAGCACCCACAATTCAGAGAATTTCGGATCCTCGTCGAAGTCTATGTCCTGCCCACCGAAAAGCTTTCCCAGAAAATCGAAAAACTTGTATTGCCGGCGCAGGAAACAATGGGGGAGACTGAGGCTTTGCGAGCTGAGCATGCAGAGCGTGGAGTGGTGGGTTGTTCTGTTCTTGCCGCTGCCAGTAGTGTATTGGTAATCGCATAGCATTACCTCAATGCCGCCTGCGTCACCCTTTAGCACATTCTTGGCATGCTGGGAGTGGCCTTTTGAAAATATCTTCATCGCACCCAGACGGCCGAGGATACTGTCTTCCTTTTTGAAATAGGAAAAACCGAGCCTGCCCGCCGTATCCTCCCACGCCTGAGCTCTTTTCTTCTCGTTGAAATACGCAACAACCACGACTACTGCCACAATCAGAATAATGAATCCGAAAAATATAAGGGGGAAGATGCTATCATTCGCCAGCATTAAAATCATCGTGATCTCCCGAATGCCATAAAAGTTTAATGGACGGCTTTGCTGAACCTGCTCCACTCGTCCTCGAAATTCGGGGTAAAGCAACCCGTGCCGAGGGCGGCTTCAATCTCCCCGCGCGACCAGAATCGCAGCTCCTCGATCTCCGATTCCTGCCTGCGGAAAGGCCCGTCGTTTTTTACCGTATAAGTATGGACCAGTTCACTTTCTATATCATTTTTCATGATATATTTATAGAGAAATCTGCATTCCTCGGCCTTGACGCGCAGACCCACCTCCTCCTCGACCTCCCGCTCCAGCGCACACTCGGTTTCCTCCCCGGCGGCGACGTGGCCGCCCACAGAGGTATCCCACTTCCCCGGCTGGATTTTTTTCTCCCGGTGGCGGAGTTGCAGAAGCAGGTCGCCTGCGGAGTTGGTTATCACGCAATGCACCACCGGATGAAGCAGCGCCGGGTTGCCGTGAACCTCTCCGCGCAGGGCGGTCCCGATTACCGCGCCCTCCTCGTCAACCAGGGGGAAACACTCGTCGTTATCATATGCCTTTGTGCTCAAGAGGGCTCCTTTTCACAATAATTATGGTTACCATGATATATTTCGCGCCCTTTATGGTCAACGGCAAAGCCTTTTGCTTGCTTAACGGCGCGGGCATATCTAAAATATGTATATTCGGCACAGCGCCGGAAAATTACAAGGAGACATATAATGCCCAAGCATCTGCGCGCCATATGCGCCGTGATCCTGTTGCCTTTGCTGCTTCTTGCCGGTTGCGGCGAGCCGGCGGAAAGACCCGACCTGCAGGTCATCGGCATGGCCAATCTCAAACCTGACCTCTTCGGTTCGAAGGCGGAGCTCAAAGTCGAGGTGCAGAATCCCCACCCCGAGCCGATGCGCCTCGCCGGGATTGTGATAAATCTTGAAAACGGCGACAAGCCCTTCGCCAATGGCATGACCCCCCTCGATCTTACCCTTGCGCCGTTCGGGAGTGTGGAGGTAATCGTACCCGTAACCATATCCAGCGTCGGCATCCTCCGCGCCGCCATGGCAACCGCCGAGAGCAAAAAAATCACCCACGCCATGAAGTCCAGCATAACCTATACCTATGGCGGTGGCGGCAAGGAGACGGCAAGGATAGTCAAGGAAGGCGAGATGCCTTTAGAGTTTCTGAACCGATAGTTTTTCATAAACAGGTGCTGAATGGCGCAGTCTGAAGCAAACAGGTTTATCCGAACCCTCGGCGAGTATCTCCGCAAGCGGCTGCTTGAGGAGAAGTGGCTCCTTGCGCCTACCGAACGAATCGGACACCAGTGGCTCAACCGTCTCGCCCTCGAGGGTGTCCCTGTGGTCAACGTAACGGTCAAGACCCTTCGCCGCATCGCCTCCGACCTCGCCGTGCCCTCCCTTCGCAAAGACGAAACTATCCTGCTCCGCGGGGTAAAGAAAGATATGGTCGTAGCCCGGGCTTTCGAAACCGTCAGGGCGGGAGGGCACGGTTACCTCACCTCCCTCCGCCTCAGCCCCGGCTTTATCCGCTCCCTCTCCTCGGTCATCAGGGATCTGCGTTTTTCCGGAGTATCCTCCTCTGACCTTTCGGAGAATGATTTCGAGAGCGCTGTAAAAGGTCGCGAGATCATTGCCATTCTCGGAGAGTATGAAAACATCCTCCAAAAGGAAAAGCTTGCCGATGATGCGGGGGTCTACTCGGTCGCCCAGAAAATTCTGGAAAGAAGCAAGGGCAAGCTCCCCGGCTCGCCCGTGGTGATTTATCCGGACGACCTTCCATTGCAGGGGGTCGAGGAGAAGCTTGTCGCTACCATCGGCGCCGGGTTCGGCCTGAAAATAGAGACCGACAAGCCATGCCGGAAGCTGGAAGCCAGCGCAGGCGATATAAATCTTCTTTCATATATCTCCGGGCCTTACTCGCCCCGCGAAGTTTCAAATGACGGTTCGCTTGGCATCTTGCGCTGCGTGGGTGAGATAAACGAGGTGCGTGAGGTTTTCCGCAAGTCCATGTCGCAAAGCATTCCCTTCGACGAAATTGAGATCCTGCATACCGATACCGGCACTTACGTTCCCGCAATATACGAGACCGCCTCCGCTCTTTTCGCGGGCAGGGAAGAATTGCCCGTAACTTTTGAGGAAGGTATCCCAGCTGTCTACAGCCGCCCCGGTCGCGCCCTCAAGGCGTGGACCGAGTGGATACGGCAGGGCTTTGCGCAGGGGACGCTGGTAAGGATGATTCAGGATCGCCTTCTCGTTCTCGGTAAAGGCGAGGGCATCGGCAGTCCGGAACTGGCGCGGGTGCTGCGCGCCGTCCCGGTCGGTGGCGGTCGCGAAAGATATCCGTCCCAGCTCGCGAAAAAGGTAAGCGCCGCGCGCAGGAAGCTGGAGAAAATCTCTTCCGGCTTCAACCACGACGATGAGGAAAAAGAAGAGGGGATTGCACGCAAAGAAGGCGAGCTCGCCTGTCTTGAAACGCTACTCTCTTTCTGCTCCGATCTGTTGTCGAGTATTCCGGAAAATCTCTCCAATAAGTCTGCGGTGCTTGAATCGGCGATAATTTTTCTCAATAACTTTTCCCGCTCCTCCAGTCAGGATGACGAATTCTCACGGCAGGCCTTGCTCGTAAATATCCGGGAGATGGCCGAAGCTTTCAAGAGCGGCGGCTTCGATGGCCTTGATATTTTCGAATGGCTCGAACGCCTGCCCCACGAAACCAACGTCCTCGGTAAAGGCCCGCGCCCGGGCTGTATATATGTAAATCCGTTGTTGCAGGGCGGGCATTCGGGAAGGAAACACACCTTCATCCTTGGCCTTGATGACGGTCGCTTTCCCGGCACGGCGAGCGACAATCCGGTTATGCTCGAA
>JAFGWW010000039.1 GCA_016936955.1 Planctomycetota bacterium
AACGATTCCTGGATTACGAAGGGCGCTCAAGTCCATTTGTCCACCATCAACCGGCACGGGAACAGGATCATCCACACGGTCTTTCGCATATGTCCCGGAAGCTTTGGCGTCACTGCCGTCCGGAGCGGCACCGAGATAAAAGTTCACACAGGCGCAGACAACAATTAAGGCAAACAGAATAAATCCGTTTCTCACCGCAATCAACCTCTGGCCTATACGCGAACCGCACCGCCGATTTTGACGTTGCGGTAACGGCGCTTGATCGGAGCCACCACATTCTTGATAAACTGGTCGACCTGCTCCGGCGCGCGGCCGATATAATTCTTTCCGTCAAGCATGCTCGAAAGCTTACCCGCAATGGAAGCGAAAGCGGGGTCGGCCTTGAGCCGGTCGAGAAGGTCATTCTCGCGCCCCTGCTGCTTAACCTCGGCGGCGGCGGCGTGGGAGTGGATGCGGATAAGCTCGTGCAGTTCCTGACGGTCGCCCCCCGCTTTCACCGCTTCCATAAGAACATTCTCGGTCGCCATGAAGGGAAGCTCGGCGTTAAGGTTTTTCTTGATAACCTTGTCGTAGACGACCAGCCCGGAAGCTACATTGGCGCATAGCTCCAGAACCGCGTCGGCGGCGAGGAAAGCTTGCGGCAGGCTCAGGCGGCGGTTGGCCGAGTCGTCCAGCGTGCGCTCCATCCACTGCGTTCCGTGGGTCATGTAGGAATTGATCGGCATGGACATCACAAAACGCGCGAGGCTACAGATACGTTCGCTGCGCATGGGGTTGCGTTTGTAAGCCATGGCGGAAGAGCCGATCTGTTTCTTCTCGAAAGGCTCCTCAATCTCCTTGCGGCTCGCGAGAAGACGGATGTCGGTGGCGAATTTCATGGCACTCTCGGCAATTCCAGCAAGGGCGGCCAGAATCTGACTGTCAAGCTTTCGGGTATAGGTCTGCCCCGCAACTGGAAGGGACGAGTCGAAGCCCATTTTCTTGCAGACCAGCTTGTTCAGGCGCTCCACCTTCGAGTGCTTGCCTTCAAAGAGGCTGAGGAAACTCGCCTGCGTTCCGGTGGTGCCGACCACGCCGCGCATGGGCAGGTTCTTGATGCGGAATTCGAGGTCTTCAAGGTCGAGGGCGAAGTCCTGCGCCCAGAGGGTTGCCCGCTTACCGACAGTCGTGGGCTGGGCGGGTTGGTAGTGGGTAAGGCCAAGGCACGGCATCTTCTTGTGCTTCTTCGCAAATTCGCCGAGAGCAGCAACCACCGCGGCGGTCTTGGCGGCGATGATCTCAAGAGCGTTGCGCAGAATCACGATATCGCCGTTGTCGGTCACGTAGCAGCTCGTGGCGCCGAGGTGGATTATGGGCGCAGCCTTTTTGGCGGCAAGGCCAAAGGCGTGGACGTGGGCCATAACGTCGTGGCGCACCTCGCGCTCACGTTTCTCGGCAGCTTTCCAGTCGATATTGGAGACGTTCTTTTTCATCTCCACGACCTGGGTTTTCGTCACGGGCAGGCCGAGTTGCATCTCGCTCTCGGCGAGGGCGATCCACAGCTTGCGCCAGGTTTCGATGCGCGTTCTGGGCGAAAAGAGCTCCGACATCTCCTGCGAGGCGTAACGGGAGATAAGCGGATTGTCGTAAACATCATAAGCCATGTAAATTTCTCCGTAAGTGCTTTGACAGCATGACTAAATCTTATCCGGAACAAGTTGGAGAGATTAACAGATTTCCCATTGCGGCGCAAGGAATGAGACCGCCATTTTATAGCCTTTTATGCCATAAAAGGAAAAATCAGCTGTAGAGTAGCAGAAACCGAAAAACGCCTGCGCATGAATATAACAATCTGGCATGGTTGAAGTTAGATGACAGTAAGATCAAGCCAGTGGGGTGAAATAAAACCATTCCATAATGCGCGGGCGATTCTCGGCCAGAAGATTGCGCTTTGTCGCCAGAGGGTAGGCGCTTAGCTCATCATATTGGTATGTATGGGCTTTGGTAATATCGTCGATGCTTCGGATAATCGTGATCGAGTGGGTTTTCTCGAAACTCTCGCGCACTTTTGCGGAGATATCGATATCGAGAAAATCGTGAACCTCCACTAGGAAATCATGCTTGCCAAGTCTGGCAACAAGCTCCGGCGTGAAGAGTTCATTTTCATAGCCTTCGCAATCGCTGACAATCAGGGCGCGCCCGGCAAGAGGAAGCGAAAGCAGGGTCTGCCCGTCGCAGAATGACCCGGTTTCGAGCCTTCCAGCGACGCCATTTACCTCCGCCATCTTCCGGCACAGTTCTATTCCTTCGTCGTTCGTGTCGTAGGCATACACTTTTGCGCCGGGAATACGCATGGCAAAACCGACCGCATAATACCCTTCGGCGCAGCCGATATCGACGATCTCGGTATATTCATTTCCGCACAGTTTCTCGACAAGCGGATGGAGTTCGCGCTCGTAAGAACCGATTATTTTGGGCACCAGCGAGCTTCCGACAGATTTTATTTCGGGATACTTCATCCCGGCGAAGGGGCCATATTTAACCGAGAGGTCGGGGGAGATGTCAAGGACAACGTCACGCACGTCGTTAAAGTCAATCGACCTGCGGCGGCGTTGCTCACGCAGATATTCTGTTCCGCGCACAAGCGTACGGCTTGTGGCGGCCCAGAGAATGTCGTTGCCGACATACTTTGAAACAAGCCAGCGGATAAAGGATTTTATCAATTGAACAGCCCCGCAAAACCATAATCCCATATAGCCGACGAAGCATCATCGCCTGACAATTTCGGCGGCCATATTTATGGATTATATGTTTTCGACGTTGCAGAACTATAAAATTCTTATTACCGGAAAAAGATTTACCAAGGCAATCCCATAAGATTGACGCCTCTCCTTAACATGCCAGAGTCAAGCGGAAAACCTACAGTTCATGGATGCCGTCATCCTTCAGGGCATAAAGACGTCCGTCAATACGGGCGCGAGCGATCTCGTCAGCCTGCGTGCCATAAGGTTGCACTCCGCTCATGGCGCAGACGTCGGAAAGCAGGGCGGAAAAGGTTCCACCGTCGGCAAAAAGCGCCTGGGGATCACGTTTGAGAACGAGGGGGCCGCAATAGAAAATCCCCTCGCCCCCGCTTCCGTGTTTAAGCCGGAAGAGAGAGGATACGGGATAGATAACAGTGCCGCTCTGCCCCGGACGCTCCACCGCGCAGGCTATTTTTTCAACACCTTCTGCCAGCCCCAGCCACCCGTGCTCCGCGTGGATAGATTTTATTGCGCCAATGCACGGGAAATCAGCCGACGCGTTGACCGATTGACCGGTGTGGCCCCACGCGTCCTCCGAATCGGGGGTAATGCCGAAGAGCGAATCAAATTCCCATACCGGCTCAAGCTCGAGGTCGCGGCAGCGGTCAACGGCGAGTAGCCGCCCTCCCTTCTCCCGCACCCACGATGCAATTTTTCTCAAGACTT
>JAFGWW010000358.1 GCA_016936955.1 Planctomycetota bacterium
AGACTCCGCCAGACCGCGCCGATCCCATCAAGAACATGCCGAGCGGTGCGATCAAGGTTCTTGTGGCTGACGATGTGGAGAATGTTCGCCGCCTGTATAAGAAAATCCTGAATCATATGGGATTTTCTGTTATCGAGGCCGGCGACGGTGATACCGCGATTGACCTCTGGCGAAAAGAGAATCCGGCGCTGGTTCTGCTTGATCTCAACATGCCCCGCAAGGACGGCACCGAAATTCTGCGCGAACGCAAGGCTGAGGAGTTGGGCGGAGAGGTTATTGTCATCTCCGGCAAGAAGGATACGGAGACGGTCCGCGAGGTTGTTGCCCACGAGGGCATTGTCGGCTACATGACAAAGCCGATTAATATCAATGAACTGCGCACCCGTATCGAGCAGGTCATGACCACCCCGCGCGCGCGCGCCGCTATCGGCAACGCCGTCGCATCCGGCTCTCCCGAAAAAGCCAAGCCTTCAGTCTCGGATGAGGACAGCAGACAGATCGTTATTTATGATAACGGCCCGTATGCGCGCACCCTGTACCGTGGAATTCTCGAATCTCTTGGCCATCAGGTTGCATGCGCCAAATCCGGCGAGGAAGCGTCACTCATAATGGAAGAAGGGGCGCCTGACCTTCTGGTCGTATCTCTCGAGGAGGGAGATGCCGGTGGCTTTGCTACAATAGAGGCCGCGAAGAAGCATGGCGTCAAGAGTATTATAATCGTCGGCGAAGGGCTTGAGCCTCTTGAGAAGAAGATGCGGGAATACGCCCTCGGCCCCGTACTGAGCAAGCCGGTTCGCCTCGGCACGTTCCGCTGGGCAGTCGAACAGGCGTTCTCTGAGAGTAAGCCCATACATCGGGAAAGCTCCTCCAATACATTCTGCCGCATTGTCGAGGAGCAGCTAGTCCGCGATCATGCCTATACCATATTCGATTTTGCCAAGGATCTCTCCGCCGTCCTTCCCGAAGGGGCGAAAGAAACCTTTGACCGCAGGCTTGAGAACGGTTCCATGCGGGAGATTCAGACCGCCATAACCAACCTTTTGCGCAAGCTTCGCAGCGACGGCAAGACTGACCTTGGTGTGCGTTATATCAAGCATGCTTTCATGCACGGAAACGTCGAGGTGAGGAATTTTTGCCTCGCTCTTCTGCGCGAACTGCTTCAGGCCAAGGAAGAGGCCGAGATCCTGCTCAAGCTTGTGACTGACGAGGATTTCAGAATTCGCTGTCAGGTTCTTGAACGTCTCGGCGAGCTTCAGGTCAAGGAGTCTGTCCCAATCGTTGTCCGTTTCCTTAACGACGACGTATGGAAGGTGCGCAAGTCAGCCGCGGCCGCGCTGGAGCAGTTTGATCTCTCAATGGTAATCGAACCGCTGATCCTTTTCTACTCAAGATCCAGCGAGCCCTTCCCTGACCGTATCCGAAACCGTCTCCTCGGCCGCACAGGCGCAACCGAGATCAGCATGCTTGACGGCCTTGCGCGCAAGAGCGGCCCCGAGGTTCGCGCTTTCGTGGCTGAATTCCTTGGCGACCTCAAGAGCAAACTTTCCGTGCGCATGCTCTCCGGGCTTCTTAAAGACAGCAACCCGCTGGTCCGGGCCGCAGCCGCACGGGCATCGGGCAAGGTCAATAACGAGAAACTTCGCGATTCTCTCTTCACCCTCCTAACCGACGCCAACAGCGAGGTTCAGGCTGCGGTGGTTGACGGGCTGTGCATGTACAAACTTACCCCGCCCGCTTTCGTATTCCTCTGTGGTCTGGGCGAGAGGGGAAAGCGTATCAGCGAATCAGCCGTCCGTCTTCTGGCTACCTTCAACCGCACCGAGGCCTCATGCGAGAAACTTCTCGACAGCCTCTCCAAGCAGAGCGAGGACAACCGGCGCTACCTTTCTCTATTCCTGAGCATACTCTTTCCAGAGATGGAAAAGCTCAACGAAGTTGTGGCCCAACTCGGCTCCGGCGACAAGGTTGCCCGGCGGAAGGGAATTGACCTTGTAAACAGGGCCATAAAGGACGCTGCACGCAGTCTGAAGAAAAATACTAACGATACGCGGATCCAGCGTGGCTGATATCTGCGCATTATTGTTACGGATAAATATTAATGGATATACTCGTCTTTGTCGAAGGCCCGCAGAAGGGGCAGCGCTATCCCATCGAGTCGGGCAGGGTGACACTCGGCAGGGACCGCCAGAATGACATCCCCATAGACGACGCCAGCTCCTCCCGTACCCACGCCCAGATTCAGCGCGTGGAAAACGGTCTGCGCCTGACCGATATGAAATCGACCAACGGCACATTTTTGAACTCCCGCCGCGTCACGGATTGCATGCTGCAGCATGGCGACCGCATTGCAATTGGCGACACTGTCATGATAGTAGAATCAACACCTGTTGAGGAAACACCGAGCGTGATGGTCAGCGAAGACGCCCACGACTGCCGCAAAGACATCACTGTCGAGATGAACAGCACCGCTCTTCTCAAGGCGGTTCACGATTCGCAGGTAGCCGACGCCAGGCAGCAGGACAGTTTTGTCAAGCTCTTCAATTTCATGACCACAATTACCGGCGTTCTTGTCCTTGACCGCCTTCTGCCGCTGGCCCTTGCGGAGATTTGCCGGAACATGGGGGCTGATCGCGGCGCAATCCTTTTCCTCTCAAAGACCGATGAGCTTTCCCCGAAAACAATCTGGCCGAGCGGCTCC
>JAFGWW010000359.1 GCA_016936955.1 Planctomycetota bacterium
GTCGTTCTGGAGGGCGGAGCTGTAAAATGTCTCGCCCGGAAGGAACATGACCACAAACTCCGGCGAGGTGTTGAACTGGCTCCAGTAGGTCTTGGAGCCGAGTTTGGTTATATGGTCGCGCACCTGCCGCGCGTGATCCTTGAACATCGCCTCGCGGGTCGCTTCATCGGTCGTCTCGATCGCTTCGAGGTATGACTTGAGCGGCGTCTTGGCGTCAACGATGACATCCTTCCCGCCGGGGAGGTGCACCACAAGGTCGGGGCGCAGGCGGCCGTCCTCGGTCGAGGTGGAGATCTGCTCCTCGAAGTCGCAGTGGTCAAGCATTCCTGCCATCTCCACCACGCGTTTGAGCTGTATCTCTCCCCACCGTCCGCGAACCTGCGGCGCGCGCAGGGCTTTCACCAGATTCCCGGTCTCGCTCTGGAGTTGCTGCTGGGTCAGGGCCATGCCCTTGACCTGCTCACTGAGTCGGCCGTAAGCCTCGTTGCGGGCTTTCTCCGATTCCTGGAGCTTGCTGTCTACCTTGACCAGAGATTCGTGTATCGGCTTGACCAGTTCGTCAATCGCCTTTTTCCTGGCCTCAAGCTCCATGGACGCTTCTTTCTGGTAGGCGCCCATTTTGGTCTTGGCCAGATCGAGGAAGGCCTCGTTGTTCTTGTTCAGCGCTTCGGCGGAGAGAGCTTTGAATGTGTCCTGCAGTTTAAGCTCCGCCTTGTGGAGAAGTTCCATCTTCTCTTCGGTGGCGGTTTTCTGGTTCTGGAGTTCGGTTTCAAGGCGGATGCGGTCCTTGTCGAGGGTGGCGGCTTCGGCGCGGAGTTTCTCGACCGTACCCTTGAAATCATCGATTTCTTTCCTGATCTCGGAGGCGCGCAGCTCCTTTTCCTCCATTCTGGCATGAATAGACGCATTATCGCCCTTGAGGCGGGATATCTCCTCCTCAAGCCCCTTGCGTCTTGATATGGCCACAATCCATGCTGTCGCCGCTCCGGCCAGAAGGCCAAGGACGGCGCCGATCAGGTATTCCATAAATCAATTCTCCCGTGAATCCACAAGCCCCCTATTTTCCCGTAATTGGGAAATAACTCAAGCTGAAAGAGTATTTTCTTCATATCTCTTTGCAGGCAAACTATAAATGTGAGTGATTTTTGTAACGCACAGCGCTTGAATCTGTGGTTAAAGGGGGGGGAAACCAAGTTTTTCCGCAGTTGGCAGGCTTTCCGACGAATCCAGCATGGAGATTGTCTCCAGCATGGCGGAAATCTTCTGGCTGAAATTCCTTATCTGGTTCAACTCGTCCTGGCATGTTCCGTTTAAGTCGTTTATTGACTTGATCTTAGCGATAAATATCGGAATCGTGGCCGCAGGCTGCTCAATTGAAGCGCGGGCAAAGGTAAGGCTGCCGGCGCGCCCGTGGCGGGCGGCGGCGTAGTGCTCGCGCGCGTGGCTCAGGCAATTTACCATATTCATGAGAAACTTGAGGGTAGACGGTGCAAGGTCAATATGGTCAAGGGTTTCCGCGTTTCTCTGGATCTGGTTGCGGCAATTGCGGATAAGCTGGTCAGTTTCATAAAGTGACTGCTCAACCGAGCTCCAATCGACTTTTCTGATGGCGCGCCAGTCTTTTATGTCACCTTCGAAGCCGAAAGCCAGATTCACAAGGCCTTTGCCCTCTTCGGCTCTGAGAGGTTCGGGGAAGGTGGCGATGATGCTTTCCCGAGCGGCGGTTACTGCGGGGGCAGATTCGCTGTAGGCGAGTTGGGTAAGGCGCCGGTTGGTGGCGGCGGCGCTCATGGGCCCGCCCCAGCCCAAAGACATGCAGGTGACGGCGGCGGGGAGGTCGTTTTCCCAGATATGGCCCCGGCGCAGGTTGTCGGCCCAGTAGCCGAATTCGATGGCGCTCTCCGCCTTGGCCAGCGAGATGCCCATGTCGAAATCGCGGAACAGGTTCTCGCTCAGTGGCGGGATGAATCCGTTGGAAAGGCTTTTTGCAAACACCGCGGTGCGGAAACCTTTCTCGTTTGTGGCTTTGATACTGTTATATGCGTTAGGTCCCTGCGTGACACATGAGACGATGCCGGAGTATTTATTCTTGGCTTGTTCCGGAAAGACACTGTTCACCAGCTCGGAGTGCATGTAGAGGTCGAGTTCGGTTCCCTTGTTGATTACGATATCCTTGAGAAAGGCGCGTATCCCGTCGAGCCCCAGTTCGTTCATGTGTGGAATGGCGAAGGGGGCGACCCCTATAGAGTTGGAGTCGAAGACGTCGGAGAAGGCGAAAACCGCGTCAGCCGCGCCGTTGGGGAGAATCTTTCCGTCAACTATCGCGCCCGCGAGGTCGAGCCACGGGGTCAGGGTCACACCGTATTCGAGGCAGACTTCGTGGAGTTGCTCGGCGTCACTTGCCGTAAGCCCCTTGCCGCCAGAGGTAACCGTTTCTATTCCGAGCAGAAGGTGGAGCCGGTTGCCTTTGAATGAGCTCAACAGCCCCGCGATCTGCATCAGGTTTTCCGTATGAATCGAGACTCCGCGCGCGTCGAAGACCACCGAACGGCGTTCACACTCCGGTGCGTCGGAGATGGTCATTGCCTCGACCCTGCGCTTCGGCGATGCGGCGATTAGTTGGATAAAAGTCTGCGCCCCGAAAACAACCCCGTTTCTCGTATTGCCGACGATGAGGGCGTAGCGGTCAAGCCGGGCTATGTAACCCTGTTCGTTTTCCGGTTTACTCAGCCCTTCGAGAAGGTGTGGCGCGACAGCTTGCAGGTCGTCCCAGAGCCCGACAATGATGCAACCGGTGGGAGGTTTCTGCGGGATGCCTTCAATCAGCGTGCAGCCCTGTCCGCCGCGGGTTGCGGCCGCTTCTCCGGCCATGACGGCGGGGAGCTGTAAAGAGTGGCCGTTATCGTCGTGGCGGTAGTAGACTGCGAGGCAATTGGACGGATCGTATTGCTCGCCCCCGGCAGAGCAGGATTTGACCTCGGGCAGTAGCCCGGTGAGGATGTCTGCGACGGGAGTTCGATTCAAGGCTGTATTCTTTCGCTAAATAAAATGCCGGGAACCGGACCGAACCGGTCCCCGGCGAATCGGTATTTATGCTATCTGCTCAGAAGCTGCTTGGTGATGTTCTCGCCGCCATTGATAAGGTGCAGCAAAGGCTGCGGGCGGTCTACACCTTCGGTAAAGCAGGGGCGCGCGGCCCACGGGGTTACCGAGAGGGTATTGGTCAGGTCCATCCAGTACTGCAGGCGCGAGGGTTTGAGCTTCCATGTCATGTGGAAGTGGTTGGCCGGGGCGTACTGCTTGTACTCGACCATGGTTGCATGTTTCGGCACCACGAAAGTATGCGGCCAGTCGGGGGTGGAGGTGTTTGCCACCGCCTGGGCGAGCTTGGCGGGCATGTCGGTCGTAACCGCCTCGTCCCATACCATGCTGAACTGGCCTGTAAGCTGGCTGAAAGCCATGCGCCCGGCGATACCCTCGATTCCGGCCGGGGTCATGAAGGTGACCGAGTTTCCGAGGCCGGGGAAGTAGCCCTTGTCGGCTACCGGCATGCCGACGCCTGCCATGCATGCTTCCGGTTTCGCGCCCGGCTTCTGCGCCCAGTTGAAAGAGGCGGA
>JAFGWW010000360.1 GCA_016936955.1 Planctomycetota bacterium
CGAATTTCCCGCCGGGTTGGTTGATGACGGGGAAGACCCGGCCATCTCCGCCGTGCGAACTCAAGGAAGAGACCGGATATGTCGGCACCGTAGCCTTCGCCACGCCTCCGACATATAATACACCGGGACTGTCCAGCGAGACAGTCAGGCAGTATCTGGTGGATATCGACGAGAACCTTCCCGAGAATAAAAATCCGGTTCCTGAACTGGAGGGAAGCGAGCATATCGAGGTGCTGGTTGTACCGCATGAGAGCCTGCATGAGTTCCTGCAGGAGGAATTCGATAAAGGCAACAGCGTAGATAGCAAGGTAGTGGCTTACGCTTTAGGGCTTCAGCAGGGGTAAAGTGCCGCTGACAATTGCTTTGGAACGTGCATTGCTCGTATATTACTGATTATTGTGTGTAAATGGCGGCCATGCGTGGCTATTTTGCCGTAAGTTGTTGGTTTGTATTGCAATTATTGACTTGATGTCTTCAGGCGGCAAGCAAGGCGGTTTAATATGTACAATGATGATACAGAAAAACAGGACGAAACTGTGCAGGGATCGACACCGGACGCTCCAGAGAATGCTGAATCTCAGGAAAACGCCGAATCCCCAAAGGACGGGGCAGGGGAGGGCGAAGGTGGGTTGAAGCGGGAAACTAACCGCAAAGGCATAGCCAACCCGCAGGTTACCAAGGATTATCCGTTTATAAGTGACAAGCGGGTGCTGGTGGTGGAGGATACGACGCCAATGCGCCGCATGATGTCAAATTCCCTGAAAAAAGCCGGTGCTCTTGTGGATGAGGCGGAAAATGGCGAGGAAGCTCTGAAAATGATGCGCCGCGCCAGTCGGCACGAAGAGCCCTATGATCTCGTCACGCTTGACCTGATGATGCCGGTCATGAACGGTGGCGACTGCCTTGCCGAGATCAGGAATGATCTCAATATAAAGGATATGCGCGTCATTATTGTCAGCTCCCGCAGCGATTCCGCAACTGTTCTGGGTGCGGCCAAGCTTGGCATCCTTGGTTACATAAGAAAACCATACAAAATAAACAAGATCTTCGAGGCAGTCAACGATGCCCTCGGCGGAGCGGAGGAGAAGGCCAGAGCCAATGCTGAGGCCGAAGCCAAGGCGCATGTTGAGGAATGCGAGGCGGAAAGCGAGAGCCCTGCCAAGAATGAAAACTCGGAACCTGAAGCAGAGCAGGGGGAATAACGCCAAAGCCCCGCGCTCATGATTAATAGTCCCCTCTGGTATAGCCTGCCCGAAAAAGCCCTTCACCTGATACCCATTATGCACTGGTTCCGATAAGCGCAAAGCCGCATACCCGGATTTCCGGGCAAGGTTGATTGCAGGGCAACTGCGTGCCGGCCGGCCAGCAAGCCGAGTTGGGGAGGGATGGCCCTGTAAAACAGGCAAAAAAAGAAAAAAATCCAAAATCGTGATTGATGAATGGTAATAATCTGGTAATCTTGCCGGTCTTTGTTTGCGGACATGGCCGCTGCAGAGAGCCCGAAATTGACATAATTACTGGTCATAAATAGTTTTGGAGCCGAAGGCGCTCCATCGGGCCGCGAATGTTTGCGATCTGTTCATTTTGCGTGAAACAAGGGCGTTATTCCCCTTTTTCATGATGAAAAAAGTTTTCGTAAGCCAGTGCTGTGCATGAACTAAAGAAAATTGCGGAAATTTATAAAAAAATAATTGACTCTGGGGCAACGCCTTATACAATGCCTCTTCCCCATTACCACGTGGGACTCATGCATAATTGTGGGGCTTGGGTACTTGAAACCCGAGAGAAGATTATGTTTTAGGGTCCTGATACGGTGCGGAACGGCTGTGATTGCCGAGGTCCGATTCGGCGATTAACGGTTGTTTTGCGAGGGGCTTTTTTATTTGGAGCATATAGCGCCGCGATTTTAAAGACTATTTTCGGTCGAATAACGACGCTTGAGGATGAGAGAAATGATCGAGGTTCCGGTACACGACAGGCAGGGTAATGTAGTGGAGAAGATTCAGTTCGACGAGTCTTGCCTCGGCAAGTTTGTCAACTGGGATTTGCTTCACAAGGCCATCGTCATGTTTGAAGCCAATCAGCGGCTGGGCACCCACTGCGTCAAGAATCGTCGCCGTGTGGTCTGTACCACCCGCAAGCCTTTCAAGCAGAAGGGCACTGGCCGCGCCCGTCAGGGATTCCGCAGGCGCGTCGGTAGTCGCGGTGGTGCGGTTGCCCATGGCCCCGTTCCGCATGACTACACCATTGACATGCCGAAGAAGCAGCGCCGTCAGGCTATCAAGTCTGCCCTGCTCGGCAAGTTCCGCGATGGCGAGGTGCTGGTGGTTAACGAGCTGGCGCAGTCCGCTCCCAAGACCAGCGAGATAGCGAAGACACTCAAGAGCCTCAAGGTCGACAGGGGCTGTCTTGTTGTAACCAAGGCCCAGGACGAGAATGTATGGAAAAGCATCCGCAATATCCCCGATGCCGACCTCTCCCCCCTCGCCGAAATTAACGCTTACAACATTCTTAAAAGAAAACATCTGATTCTGACCAAGGAGGTCCTCGAGGCCATTCCTTCGGATGTTAAATAGGTAATACGACGGCGGCTGCCGTTGCAGGAGATTGTGGAAAATGGATTCTTATCGCGTAATCAAGAGCCCCCACGTGTCTGAGAAGGGCCATGAGTATATTCAGGAGCACAATACCTACGTGTTCAAGGTCGACCCTGATGCCACGAAGACCGACATCAAGGCTGCGATCAAGGAGCTGTGGGGTGTTGATGCTGTCTCTATTCGTACTGTCAACATGATTGGCAAGGCCAAGCGCTTCGGCAGGCTCGTCGGCAAGCAGAGTCCCTGGAAGAAGGCGGTTGTTCGCGTCAAGGATGGTCAGGCAATCGAGGCTTTGCGCTAAGGATTTAGTCCGCCAAGGCGGAATTACGGGAGTTTGGAAATGGGTATCAAGACTTACAGGCCGATGACTCCGGGGCAGCGTCATAAGACCAGCCTTGATTTTTCGGAGATCACGAAGACTACGCCCGAGAAGACGCTGATTAAGACGATCACCAAGACCGGTGGTCGTAACCATCGCGGCGTCATCACTGCCCAGCACCGCGGTGGCGGCGCGAAGCAGAAGTATCGCATCATCGACTTCAAGCGTAACAAGGATGGTATCACCGCTAAGGTTGCCGCTGTTGAGTACGACCCGATCCGTTCGGCGAACATTGCTCTTTTGCACTACGCTGACGGCGAGAAGCGCTACATCCTCGCCCCCAACGGTATCCAGGTTGGCCAGCACGTGATGAGCGGCGACAAGTGCGAGCCGGAAGTCGGCAACTGCATGGCCATGGAGTCGATGCCTCTCGGTATGCAGATTCACAATATTGAACTCAACCCAGGTCAGGGCGGCAAGGTTGCCCGTTCCGCCGGTCAGGTGGCAACGCTCATGGCTCGCGACGGAGAGTACGCCGTTGTTCTGATGCCTTCCGGCGAAATGCGCCGCATACACAAGAGATGCCGCGCCACCCTCGGTACGGTTGGTAACTCCGACCACTCGATGGTCAAGATCGGTAAGGCGGGCCGCAAGCGCCACATGGGCCGTCGCCCGCACGTTCGTGGTAGCTGTATGAACCCGGTTGACCACCCCCTCGGTGGTGGTGAAGGTCGTCGCGCCGGTGGTACGCAC
>JAFGWW010000040.1 GCA_016936955.1 Planctomycetota bacterium
CATCCCGCGCATTATGGGCAGGGCGCGCATGTCGCTTACGAGGTGGTTGTAGCCGAAAGACGCTCCGCGTTCGGTGATGGCGATGTTTGCGTTGCCGGTGGATTCGATTTTAGCGATAACGTTTTTCATATCCCAAGGGGCCATGAACTGCCCCTTTTTGACGTTGACAGGCTTGCCTGAGTTCCCGGCTTCGAGCAGGATCTCGGTCTGCCTGCAGAGGAAGGCCGGTATCTGGATGATATCGAGCACCTCGGCGGAAGGGCCAACCTCGGCTGCGGAGTGGATGTCGCTCAATACGGGAACGCCGAATTCCTTTCTGATCGAATCCAACGTTTTAAGGCCATTCTCTATACCGGGGCCGCGGAAACCGCCGATGCTGGAGCGGTTGCCTTTATCGTAGGAAGCCTTGAATATGTACTGCATCCCGAGTTTCTGGGTAAGCTTGCAGAGCGACTCTGCCATGTGCCGGACATGATCCTCGGATTCGATTACGCAGGGCCCGGCGATCAGAACAAGCCCGTTATCGCCCCCAAGGTTAACATTGTTCCCGATTGCAATTTCACGCGTTTTAGCGCTCATGTGTTCTCCAGAAGTTTAGTTAAGTCTTGATAAGTAATAATATCTGCTTTCTTGCCTCAGTCAATAATCTTGCTGTTGCTTGCCCTAAAATGGGGCTTGAAGTGGAGCCATGAATTAAATAATATTAGATTTTTATTACGGATATTTGAAACGATTTATTGTTAGGTTGGATCTGAATGAGTGTTGACATGTGCTTTACGCCTGAGCGGCAGGCTTTTTTCAAGAGATTTTATTGGCTTGTCTTCGGGTTCTGTTTGGTAGCTTCGATTCTATCCTGGTCTTTATTTCCGGACTACAGGGGAGAATTCGTCGACGAAGATGGTATGGTGGAAAACTTTTCTGCCATATTCAGCCTCTGCGCTTTTTTTGTCGGCTTTGCCGCTATTTGCTTCCGGTTGCGTGGTATGCTGCTCCTGATTCACTTGCCGATCCCTTTCCTCTCCCTGCTTGCTTTTCTCGACGAGGTTAGCTTCGGTATCCCTTATTTTCTTAACAAGAAAGAGATACACGTATTCGGTTACGGTGTGGATGGTGTTCACGATATTATAGCCCTTAATTTCAAGCTTATCGTCGCCAGCGAGAGCGTGGTCGTGTATGTAATATCTTCCATAGTGATCGGAGGGTTTGCCGGTCTGGCAATTGCGAAAAGGCGCCTGTATATGCCGTGGATAATGCAGCAGGTGCGGACATTTCCTGCTTTTGATTTTGTCCGCTATGCTGTTATACTAATTGGGGTCGCGATGATTATCGATCTCGATGTAATAAAATATCCGCCGATCTATATGCTTGAGGAGCTTTTCGAGGCCATGGGCACTCTGGCTCTCCTGTTTGCCTGCTTGACTATGCTCTTCCCGGGGAGTTCCGGCCTTTGTCGAAATATGCCGCAGTCGTCGTAGAGGCGCCAGTCACCCAGGTATATCACTATAAAATTCCT
The DNA here is from genome assembly GCA_016936955.1 of Planctomycetota bacterium. Classification (GTDB taxonomy): domain Bacteria; phylum Planctomycetota; class SZUA-567; order SZUA-567; family SZUA-567; genus JAFGWW01. The sequence goes on from JAFGWW010000040.1 coordinate 1,514, forward strand.
TCGGAATTGACGGGCAGGGTTCTGCCCGGAGCGCGGGTCACTGTGCCGTTCGGGCACCGGCGCATAAACGGCTTTTGCGTGGAAGTGACCGAAGAGTCCCCCATAGACGAGGGGAAGCTCAAGAATATATCGAAGGTTGGTTCCGAAGACGAACTTGTCCCGCCTGATCTCCTTTCACTGACAAAATGGATCGCCTCATATTATTGTTCCGGCTGGGGGACGGTGCTTACCGCCGCGGTGCCCTCGGCTGTAAGGAATGAATCCTCTACGCGACAGGAGTTGTTCGTCTCCTTGGCTGTTACGCCGGACGAGGCGCGCAGGCATGCTTTTGAGCTTGTTAAAAAAGCACCCAAGCAGTCTGCCGTTATTGCCAAGCTTCTGGAGTTGCAACCAGACGGCCCCGTTTCTGCGCTGATGCTTGAAGAGGCCACCTCGTCTTCCCGCGCTTCAATTAAATCACTCGAGCAAAAAGGCATCCTGACCTTTGATCTGAAAAACTCGGTCAAGGCGCTTAAGACGTTGAAGGAGAAGCACAAAGATATAGTCCTCAATGATGAACAGAAATGCGCGCTGGAGAGGGTAAATGCCTCGATCGACAGATCCGAGTTTAATACATTCCTTCTTTACGGAGTAACCGGCAGCGGCAAGACCGAAGTGTATCTGAGAGCCATGCAGCATGCCCTTGCCAAGGGTCGGTCGGTGCTTGTGCTAGTACCTGAGATCAGCCTTACCCCGCAGACAGTTGAACGCTTCAGGAATAAGGCGGGCGAGGTTGCGGTGCTTCACTCCAATATGTCTGATGGGCAGCGCGCGGAAACTTGGCGGACACTGAAGCGCGGGGATGTGCGGGTTATTGTTGGCGCAAGGTCTGCTGTCTTCGCCCCGCTTGAGAATCTGGGGCTTGTCATTATCGACGAGGAACACGAGAAAACCTTCAAGCAGGATAATGACCCGCGTTATAACGCGCGTGACGTTGCAATTGTCCGCGCAAGAGAAAACAATGCGGTTGTCATTCTCGGCAGCGCCACCCCGAGCCTTGAGAGTTGGGAAAACGCTGGTAGCGGGAAATATGAACTCATCCAACTTCTCTCTCGTGCCGGGGAGGGGCGGCTTCCGAATACGGAGGTGGTGAACCTGCGCGACGAATGGGCAGACCGCAAGCAGCAGGTGGTCGTCTCCCGCCTCCTTGAGAAAGAGATTATCAAGTGCCTGCACAATGAAGAGCAGGTCATCCTGTTTCTGAATCGCCGCGGCTTCAATACCTATGTCCAGTGCAGCCAGTGCGGGGAAGTTTTGACCTGCGAAAATTGCGATATTTCACTTACTTATCATCGCAAACAAGGCAAGCTGCGTTGCCATTACTGCGACCATGAATCCGGGATTCCTGAGAAGTGCCCCATGTGTGGCGCGCGGCCTCTCAAGTTCACCGGGACCGGCACCGAGCGGGTTGAAGATATTGTGGATAAGCTTTTCCCTGACGCGAGAATCCTGCGCATGGATTCCGATACCATGAAAGGGCGCGACGCTCATGCAACCGCTCTCTCCGCTTTCGCCGCCGGGGAGTATGATATCCTCCTCGGAACGCAGATGGTGACCAAAGGGTTTGATTTTCCAAACGTGACCGTGGTGGGCGTGCTCTCGGCGGATTCGGCCATAAATCTTCCAGATTTCCGCGCGGCGGAGCGGACGTTTCAATTGGTGACGCAGGTGGTTGGCCGTGCGGGAAGGGCGAGCAAGCCCGGCAAAGCCATTATCCAGGCCTTCCAGCCGGATCATTACTCGATTCAATATGCCATATCACAGGATTTCAAAGGTTTTGCCGAGCACGAACTTGCCGACCGCAAATCCTTGGGTTATCCTCCATATGGGAAGCTTGTGAGGCTGCTCGGAAAGGCGAAGGATGAGCGGAAGCTTATCCAGGCAATGTCCGACCTTTCGTCCGACCTTCGCGCTGCGGCGCCGCGTTCCATGATGGTGCTCGGTCCTTCGGAGTGCGCCCTTGGCCGTATCAAGGGCGAACACCGCGTACAGATACTCGTAAAAGCCGCCTCTCATGCTGAAGTCAGAAGCATGATTTTGTCGATAAAAAATAAGGTCGACAAATCCCGCGGAGTGCGCATAAATATCGACGTCGACCCGATATCCATGCTTTAGGCAAGAGCCTTGCCTGCTCCTCGTAAGTGTGGACTGTAAAATTCTTAAAGCCGCGTGGCTGGGGAAATATAAACTTTCTCGTTCAACCTCTAAGGGAGAAGACCAATGCCATTCAGTGATCCCAATGACTTTCGCAACATGGACCCATGGCGTATTTTTAGAATCATGTCGGAGTTTGTCGAAGGCTTTGAGGTTATGGCCAAAATCTATCCGGCAGTGAGCATCTTCGGCTCCGCCCGCACCAAAGAAACCCACCCGCATTACATCATGGCGCGTAGCGTAGCAAAAAAGCTGGGCGAGGCGGGCTATAACATCATCACCGGCGGCGGCCCCGGAATTATGGAGGCGGCCAACCGCGGCGCGCAGGATTCTGGCAAAGCCTTGTCTGTGGGCTTGAATATCGACCTTCCCTTTGAGCAGAAGCCGAATCCATATATCGACAAGATTCTCAGCTTCCGCTACTTCTTCTGCCGCAAGGTCATGTTCTCGAAATACTCCTGCGCTATCCTCGCCCTGCCTGGTGGCTTTGGTACGATGGATGAATTTTTCGAAAACCTTACCCTCGTGCAGACCAAGAAAATTCCCCCCATGCCGATAGTTCTCATGGGCAAGGAATACTGGCACGGGATGCTGGAGTGGCTCAACGAGTCGATGCTCGGAGAGAAATATATCTGCCCTGAAGATCTTGACCTTTATCTACTGACTGATGACATAGACGAAGCTGTCGATTACGTAAAGAAGCATGCTGTTAATCCCGATACCGTGAAATCCGAGTACCAGCCCAAGAAGATGTGGTAGGAGCTCGCTTGCGTTTAGGCCTGAGTGTCTCATTGCTTTTCTTATGCTGCACAGCCTTGCTCCATAGTGGCGAGGAGGCTCCGAAGCCCTTTGGCAAAACGGTTAGGGCAAAGGCCTGCATGAACGTATCGGTAGAGTTCTCCGACGGAGTGAAAAGGGATAAGGCCAGCCTGTTCTGCAGGCCAGAATACGAGATAACCGTATTCGTTGAAAAGGAAAAACAGCGCTACAAGATCCGTCTTGGCGAGATTGCATCCCTGAGCGCAATCGTTGCGGAGGAGGCGCTGGAAAAAGAGTGGCGCTGGAAAGAAGGCGGCTCGGATGAGAAAATTTATACAGGCAAGGCTTATCCGTGGCGAAAACATAGTTTTGAAATCGTGAAGCGCGACGGAACCGTGATTGCCGGAAACCTTACCTCTGGCTTTCCTGTTACGCTCTCGTGGGAAGAGACTGTCCAGCTTGAAGATGGCAAGGTTGAGGTCAAAGTCAAGAAGGGCAAATATATCATCCGGCCGCGCGACAAGGGGGAGCTTGGTATGACCCTTGACGAACTTGTTTACATAAAGAAAATAACCTTTACCGACAACTTGCCGGAAGCTGAGACGGAAGAAAAGAAAAGCGATGCAACAGAGACGCAAGAGCAGGGATGAGGCCGAGTCCGACAGGCGCGAGAGGCTTGCCTATGTGGGGGCGCTTGCTGCCGGCCTTGTCCACGAGGTCAGGACCCCACTACATGCAATTCAACTCAACGCGCAGCTCCTCGCCGAGGATGTGGACAAACTCCCGCCCGAGTCTCGTTCGCGCCTTCAACGCAAGGCAAAACGCATCTACACCGAGGTAAAGACGCTTACCAAAACCCTTGACGCATTCCTTACCTTCGCCCGTCCGCCGCGCCTTGACCCGATGCCGACCGATCTGAACCATTTCCTGCGAGAGCTGATCGAGTTTGTCGAGCCGGAGATGGACGAAGCCGGGATTACGATTGACGCCTCCCTGGCGCCAGACATGTATCCGGTAATCATCGACAACAGCCAGTTTACCCATGTTGTTCTCAACCTGCTCAGGAATTCGAAAGAAGCGATAGAGCAACGGCGAGAGCAGATCGAAGAGGATTTTGAAGGCCGTGTCAGTGTGTCAACCAATGACGGCGAGGGAGATATACGTCTTATCATTGAGGATAACGGAATCGGCATTAATCCCGAGGACGAGGAGAAGGTCTTCGAGGTATTCTATACCACAAAGGAGAAAGGTACAGGCCTTGGCCTTGGAATTGTCCAGCGTATCCTCGAAGATCATCGCGGAAGCATAGCACTTATTCCAACTCCTCCTCCGGGGGCGAAATTCTGCATCACCCTTCCACGCGGTCACTTTCTTGAATTCAAAGAGTGATAAAACGCGCATCAGTCATTACGAAAAAAGCCCGTCCGGCAATTTGTCGAACGGGCTTTTAATTTTTGAGTATTGCAGACGGAGATTATTTTCCTTCAAGACGGTACTTATACATGGTGTCGCCGATCTCGCGGGCTGCCTTTATGGTTTCAGCATAAGGCGTGTCGCAGATATCAACGAAACCGCATTGTCCGTTCTCGCCGTCCCCGCGTGCGGTAACCGCCTGGTCCCCGTACTGGAACCAGTGGGTGCCGACGATCTGCGGGTTGTCGA
>JAFGWW010000361.1 GCA_016936955.1 Planctomycetota bacterium
GAGCCGAACCGTTACGTCCAGTCATGGTATGGCCTGAACGCACGTTCATCGCAGGGCGGGTATTATCCGACATGGGGAATTGCAACCTGGGGCAGTCAGGCCCTTGCCAAGCTTAACCATATTATCGAGCCGAGAAGCACCGTCTCGATATTCGACGGGGTGGCTCCCTATAACCCGTCCAATTCGTGGCGCATAAACGCGCGCCACAACGGACAGGCCATGACTAATATTCTTTTCTGGGACGGCCATTCGAGTACGGTTCTGACCGAGCGTCTGCCGATGCCGAGCGCATACTTTTACTGGTCCGTGGCCAACCTCAACAATCTTAACTGCGAGATCAAGTGGCTGGTGCACCAGTAAGCCATGGGCTCGGAAATAATGTTTTATCGGGGCGCGCTCAGGTTGTGAGGGCGCCTTTTTCTTCGTGATTGTATTCCCACGCCGTTTTCATGAAAGCGAGATAGTTTTCGATCACCCGTTCTGACGGGTTTTCGTCGAAAGGCCCTGCGCTCGGGGAGAGGATAAGGCGCTTGCCTTCGCACTCATCAAGAACGTTGCGTACATTTTCGGCCATCTTCTCGGGGCTGCACGAGCGGAATTCGTCATACTGGATGTTGCCGATGAGGGTCATGCCGTTGCCCACGATGTCGAACGCTTCGGTAAAGGTGCAGTTGCCCACGGGCGGGGCCTCGATGGTGTGGAGCGCGTCGGGGGCCATGGTAACGAAGTCGCTGAGAATGTCCCTGATCTGTCCGTGGAAGTGCTGGATAACCTTCTCGCCTTTGCCGTGTACTATCTCGATCAGCTCTTTGGCAAAAGGAACGATCCATTGCTGGAAAGTTTCCCGGCTTACCATTGGCGGCGCGGCGAGTTCGCTCCCGACCATGAAATAAACCTCCGCCATCTTGTGGTCTAGGCAGAAATTGTAAATCTCGCGGTAGCGTTCCTGCGCCCGTTCGAGGAAGTCGACAATCATCTCGTTGTGGGTCAGCGACCAGATGGAGAATTCCTCAAGATCGCAGTTGTGCTGGATGTCCCCGATCGGCTCGCCCATGGAAAGCATCATCGATCCGTACTCTTCGGGGAACTCCGCCCGCTCGGCCATGAACTTCGGCAGCTTTGATTCGAGCTCCTGCGTAATCCTGTTCTTATCTGTGTTGAGGGGAAGGGAACAGTAGAACTCCAGATCCTCGTCGCTTCTGATGAGTTTCTTCACCTGGGTCGAGTTGTTTTTGCGCACTGTTTCAGAAACCAGCTTTTTACCTTTGTATTCGTATATCTGGCGGCGGGTGTGAACGCCCTCCAAATCTTCCTCCTCCCAGCGGATGTCTACCTCCGGGGCGAAGCAGCGCGCGCCGAAAGAGCGCCGGTTGAGCATGATCGCGTACTTTTTCGACTCCTCGAAGACGCGCCTGTACTGCTGGTGGGTCTGCACGTCGACATAGCAGCCAATTTGATGGTAGGGGAAAAGCAGCCAGATCGGGACACGGTCGGTGGGTTCACCGTTCAAAGCGGCGAAAAGCCTCTCGCGTGCGTTCATGATATTTGTCCTTTGCAGAGGGAAAATAACCACAAAATATTCATGTAGCTATATTAGCACCTAATGCGGGTTAGTCAAACCGTTCTGCGGATTTTCATGAAAAAAGCCAGATTGCCGTAAAATCAGGCACTTCACAGGTATTTTTAGATTCATGTTTGACACTGAACAAAAGCGCAATATACTGAGTATATCAGACTCGATAATAATAGATGTGATATTGCGGTGTTGGGGCTATGCTTATTGTTGCTCGCGGAGGCGGAATGGTTCGTAATCCGAATGATTTCCCAAAGACAGATTTTCACAAGGCGGTGAAGGCGCAGCTTATCGAGCGCTTTCAATCGTTTCCCCTCGATTCGAGATTGCCTTCCACGCGCGCTCTTACCGAAGAGCTTGGCGCATCCTACGTAACGGTCAATCGCATTCTGCAGGAGATGGAGTGGGAGGGGTATATCAAGCGCGTGCCCCGCAAGGGAACTTTTCTCGCATCGCGCGAGCGCACGGTGCGCAAGGATGTTAATACCGGCACGATAAAACTGCAGACCATTCTCTTCGCCTATCCGAATTATTTTTCCTATCCCACATGGCAGCGCCTCTCGAAGGTGGAGGAGGCTGCCCTCAAGCGGGGCATGGCGGTCTGCGAATACAAGATGAATCCGGGGACCTCTTACGAGGGCTTGCGGAAAATCATTCGCGAGAACGATTCTGTATGTGGCGTCGTTGTCGTTCCTGTCCCGGACAGCATACGGCAGCAGGAGATGGCGCTCTTCGATGCCCTTGACGTTCCGGTGGTGCTGCTTGACGAGTGCGACCTCGTTTCATGCGCCAGGGGGGTGTGGTCAATCTCCCCTGACTGGTATCAGGCCGGTTACCTCGCCATCGAGACCCTTGTCTCGAAAGGGCACACCAGCTTCGCCATGGTAAAGGCCGAACCCGGTGCAAGAGAAGACCGGCAGTTGCGCCTCGGCATCAGGCAGGCCCTGATCGACGCCGGCATCAAGCAGCGGGACTTCGGCGTCTTCGGCGGCACCCACCCGTGGGAGAGCAGCCGCGAGGCGGGGTATAATCTTTTCCGTCAGGCGGTTGAAACGGGCGGTTTCACCGCACTTGTTTACGACTCTGTCTGCGGTGTAAGAGGTGCGACAAGGGCGGCATGGGAGATGAATGTGAGGATCCCCGATGACCTCAGCCTGCTCTGCCTCTCGTCCGACGACGGGGACGAGGCTTATTTTGCCCCGCCTTTGACAACGATGACAACCTCGGACGTGCTTGAGACCAAGCTTATTCTGGAATGCATCCTTGAACCGGATGCCAATCCGACAAAAAAAATCACACTGCCTTCAAAGTTTATCGAACGGGAGAGCGTAAGGGCGGTAGCGGAATAACTGTATTGCGAGCAGAAGGGAATTGGCATGGGGCGGTCCGGGTTTAAGGGGTTTACTCTCGTCGAGCTTCTGGTGGTGATATCCATAATCACCATCCTTGCGGCTCTGCTTCTGCCGGCTCTGCAGAAAGCACGCGAGATGGCGGTTACGGTTTATTGCATGAATAACGTCAAGCAGGTCTCGGCAACCTCATATACCTATGCGGACGACTTTGAAGGGGTAAGCCCCCAGGGCGCGAGCGGGGGCTACATCTCCGGCGTCGGATACCCGACCCACTATTGGAGCAAGTTCTACGCGGACGCCGGATACGAACTTATTACTAACAAGAAATTCCATTGCCCTAAAGTGAAAACCGGCATCTACGGCATGTACAGCGGGGCAAAGCCGTACGTGTCTGGCGCATACCGTTTTGTGGAACCAGGCTTTTTTGCAACCCAGCCATATGGCGGCAGCCCGACTACATATAAGTGGAACGGCGTCCGCTTCAGTTCCATGATTGGCTCCTCAAGTTTTGTGCTGTTCGGGGACGGAGTCAATCAGGACGGCGGCGGGGTGACGCCCTTGAGAATCCCGGTCGGTCGTGGCGGGAACGCTTTTTGCTCTAGTGGTTGGTACAACTCTGGCGGCCAGAAACATGCCTTGTGGATTGCCCATGATAATCTGACCAATGTGTCTTTCGGTGACGGCCATGCCGCAAGCCTTACCGCGGGACAACTGCTAGAGGTTGGCAATTACAACGGCGCAGCCGCCCTCGACAAGCACGGCATTGATGCGTATTGGGCTAACGACGGCTCTATCGTAAATATGTACTAAGAGCTTCTAAAATAGCCGGGGATGGGATTATGAATCGCAAGGTCAGGGCAGACAATGCCTTTACACTGGTCGAGCTGCTGGTGGTTATTGCCATAATCACAGTTCTTGCAGGTCTGCTTATCCCCGCCTTGGGAAAAGCGCTGGATTCCGCGCGGCAGGTGACGTGCGCCCATTCACTGAAACAGCTCGGCATGTCGGTGCATATGTACGCAGGGGACAATAGCGGCATCGTTATCCCGGTGTCTCAGGTCAACGATACCAGAACCGATCTATTCTGGCATAAGGTGCTTATCCGCGACGGTTATAATCGCAAGGATGACTTTTACTGCGCGGCCATCAAGCGACCGAATTACAATAACAGCAATTGGCTCTGGTTCATAAGCCTCGGCTGCAATATCAGAATGAGCGGGCAGGGCAGCAAGAAGAAGCTTTCCCATGCCGACAGGCCCTCGGTCAAAATGCTGCTTATGGATTCGAGCTACCCGAACACCAGCGTATGGCCGCGCGAGTGCGTACTCACGGGCGGATACTTCCGCACCGAAGTAAAAGACCCTGTGCCCGGTTGCGGTATGCCCGCGGCCCGCCACTTTTCGTCATGCAATGTGCTCTGCCTCGACGGGCATGTTACGTCCGAATATGTGCCCGGCACGTTGAGCCCCCAGCTTCATTCCCCTTTCAATTGGAATAACTCGGACGACCGCGTTCGGCTGTCCTGGTAAGTTTTATTCATTTTGCCGGAGTTCGTGCTTTCGCAGGAGAAGAATATGACACGCAGTAGTAGCCTTGCAATAAAACTGATGGTCGCCATGGTGATGCTGGGGCAGTTTATGGTGCCAGGCGTTTTGCATGCGGAAGATGCGCAGGCTCCGGCGACGACGGAAGCGAAGCCGTACTCCGAAAACGGGGCCTTCGGGTTCTGCAACAGCGCCGAGGGAAGGAAAGACCACGCCCGTTATATTCCGGAAATGCGCAAGGCCGGCGCGACCTTTCTCCGCGGCTTTCCCGAATGGCAAACCATGCAGCCGGAGAAGGGGGGGTGGAATTTCAAGGAGGCAGACGCCGAGGTGAAGTGCGCCGAGGATAGCGGGGTGGAGATACTGGCAACCTTCGGCTTCCTCACGAAATGGGCCTCCTCCGGCGGCACCCGTACCTTCCCGATCAAGGACATGCAATACTGGCGCGATTACGTCAAGGGCTGCGTCGAGCGTTATCACGACAGAATCAAATACTGGGGCGTCTATAACGAGTTCCAGGGGTTCAGCAAGAACGGCACGCCCAAGGATTATATGCTGATGCTCTGCGACGCTTATGACGAAGCCAAGAAAATCGACCCGACCGTAAAGATCGGCCTTGCCACCTCCAGCGTTGATATCAGCTTTATGGAGCAGGTGATCAAACTCGGCGGCGCCGACCATTTTGACTGGATCGATATTCACCCCTACGAACTCCAGGGAGCCATCGCCAACGGGCGCGAATATATCTTCCTTAATATCATGTCCAATATACGGAAGATGCTCAAGGCCCATAATCAGCGCGACGACATTGAGGTCATGGTCGGCGAGATGGGTCATGCCGTAAAGAGCAAGGCCGATGAGCCGAAGCAGGCGGACATGCTGGTCAAGTCATACACGCTCTGCCTTGCCCAGGGGATCAGGAGGGCTTTCTGGTTCGAGGCGCGCGGGCCCTACAAGATGGGGCTGATCCGCAGCGATAAGGAATGGACCAAACGCCCCGCCTATGACGCGCTCAAGGTCATGACCGATACGCTCGGGCTCGATCCGAAATATACCGGCTGGCTCAACCCCACCGGCAAGAGTTACGGCTTTGTCTTTGCGGGCGAGGGGGCGCCGGTGCTTGTAACCTGGGCCATGACAAATGAAGGTGACAAGCTCAAGTTCGATCCCGATGTTACCGTCCGCGATATCTACGGCAAGACGAGCGAGGCCAAGGCCGGGCAGGATGTGGCCCTCACTCGCGCGCCCGTCTATATCA
>JAFGWW010000362.1 GCA_016936955.1 Planctomycetota bacterium
CCTCGACGACGCGCAAGCCGACGTATATGGTGGTGCCGCAGGCGGCCATGTCGGTCTTGCGGCTCTGCCACGGAGTTTCTTCGGCGAAATACTGGTTGCCGCGCTGGGAGAGGCGCATCAGCCTTTCCTGCGCGTTCTTGAATCTGTAGTCCGCGAGGAGGGCGTAGATCTCGTCGCGCGCTTTGTCGATCTCTTCCAGCATGGCATTCCCGGCTTCGGTCATGTTGCCCTTGCCCGGAACCTTGCCGTCGAAATATTTCTTGGTGAAAGTCAGGTTGCGCTGGATGAAATTGCCGATGTTGTCGGCGATCTCGCCGTTGTTGCGCGCCTGGAAATCCTTCCAGCTGAAGTCAGAGTCGCTGGCCTCCGGCGCGATGGCGGTGAGGTAGTAACGCAGCGGGTCGGGGGCGAAGTGTTCAAGATAATTGTCGACCCAGACGGCGTAGTCGCGGCTGGTGGAGATCTTGTCCCCTTCGAGGTTGAGGAATTCGTTGGAGACAACCTCGTCGGCAAGGCGGTAGTCGCCGTGGGCCAGAAGCATTCCGGGGAACATTACCGCGTGGAAGACGGTGTTGTCCTTGCCGATGAAATGCACGAGGCCGCTGTTCTCTTCCTGCCAGAACTCTTTCCATCTCTCGCCTTCGCCGATGGATTCGAAATACTGGCGCGTAAAGGTTATGTAGCCGATAGGCGCGTCGAACCATACATAAAGCACCTTCCCTTCCGCTTCGTCCAGCGGCACGGGGCAGCCCCAGTCGAGGTCGCGGCTGATAGCGCGTTCCTTGAGTCCCTGATCGAGAAGGCCGTAGGAGAAACGCTTGACCGTCTCGCGCCATTCGGGGTGTTTGTCGAGATAGGCGCGAAGGTCGCTCTCGAAGGTGTCGAGGCGTAGGTACCAGTGGTCGACCTCGCGCACCTCGATATTGCCCTTGCTGTCCTTGCCCTGCATTTTGCAGACCATGCACTCGGGGTCGACGAGTTTGGTGGCGTCGATGGGTCGGCCGCAGGCTTCGCACTGGTCGCCGCGGGCGCCGGGTTTCTTGCAGTCGCTGTGGTAGCAGGTGCCTTCGATATAGCGGTCGGGCAGGAACATGTCGCAGCTCTTGCAGTATACCTGCTCGGTGGTGCGCTTTACGATATGGCCCTTGTCATGAAGACGGGTGAAGAACTCCTGCGAGATTTCGTCATGCCGGGGGCAGTGGGTGCGCCCGAAAATATTGAAGTCGACACCGAGGCCCTTGAACGCGTCGCGGGCGATGGCGTGGTAACGGTCGATAATCTCCTGCGGGGTGACCTTCTCCTTCATGGCCGAGAAGGTGATGGGGGCGCCGTTCTCGTCGGTGCCGCAGACGAAATATGTTTCCTTGCCCACGGAGCGCAGGAAGCGGGTGAAGATATCGGCCGGAAGGTAAGCCCCGGCGATGTGTCCCACGTGAAGCTTGCCGTTTGCGTAGGGCAGGGCGGCGGTGATGAGGTACTTGTCTTTGAGTTCTTTTGCCACAGGTTTCTCCGTAATACAGTGCGGCCGGAGATCGCATGAGCGGATTCCGGCATTATCTCCAAATGGTGCGGGATGGCGCGGAAGCATCCGCGGCGTTCCCGGATTGCGCGCCAAAACCTCAATTATCGCCGTAAAGGTGGGGGTATGTCAACTATTAAACGGGTTTCCTGCAGCCAAAGGTTTTGCCGTGATTATCAGCAGTTAACTCTCTGCCGCGCCGTTTGTCATTTGCCGGGAATACCAGATTCCGGCGTATATAAATTGTTGCGCCCCTGCGGGGGTGATTCTATAATGAAATTCACCTCTTTTCCCGGCAGTCAATAAAAGGAGCCCACATGCTTCACTTTCGCAAAGTCGGTCTTTATTCCTTTCTCATGCCTGTGCTCATGGTCTTGTCCCTTGCCGGTAATGCCCATGCGGGCAAGCCGGATTTCATCATCCCGCTCTCCATGGATACCTTCGACGGTGCGAAGGCGAAGGTAAAGCCGGGCGACACCATCGCGATTATGGCGGGCAAGCGGGTTACGCTTAAAATCATCAACGTGTGCGGCACAGAGAAAAAGCCGGTCACTGTTATCAATAAGGATGGCGTGGTCGAGGTCGCGAACAAGGATCGTGGGTATGCCATCGCCATTCAGGGGTGCGCTTACCTGCGCTTCACCGGTACGGGCAGCAAGAAAGACAAATACGGCATTCGCTGCGCGACCGAGCGCAAGGGCATGATGGCTTTCCATGTAAACGGCAAGAGCACCGACATCGAGGTCGATCATGTTGAGGTATTCGGGGCTGGCTTTGCCGGGTTCAACGTCAAGGACGAGCCCAAGCTCGACAAGTCAACCAATCGCGATAATTTCGTGATGTACAATATCTCCCTCCATGACAATTACGTCCACGACGTCAGTGGAGAAGGTTTTTACATAGGCCATACTTTTTATGGCGGGTGGAAAGAACCGAAGACCGGAACGATTCTTTATCCTCATCTTATCAAGGGACTGCGCGTCTATAATAATATTATTCATAACGCAGGTTGCGAGGCGATCCAGATCGGCAGCGCCGACGAAGATGTTGAGGTCTTCGGCAATGTCATGGTCAAGACCGGATGCGATCCCTTCGCGAAGTGGCAGGATAACGGCCTCCAGATCGGCTCCCCCACCACCGGGTCGTTCCATAATAATATCATTCTCGATGCTCCGGGAAATGGCATTGTTATGTGGGGGGACGGAACCAATAAAATTTATGATAACGTAATCGCGCGGTGCGGCGGCTACGGGATTTATGTTCACAAGGTGGAAGGTAAAGGGTATGTCTTCGCCAGTAATACCATAGCCATGGCTAAGAACGGGGGCATCCGGGTCGGCAACAGCGTGGCTGATTCATACGTTATCAAGAATAACTTTTTCGTCCTTCCCGACAGCGATAAATTTATCGAGGTCGATAAACGTAAATTGCAGGCTTCCGGTAACGTGACGATACGGGACCTCAAAGATGCCGATTTCCTCAACCCCGAAGCGGGAGATTTTCGCATCGGCAAAAAATCGGCGGCGGAAGGTAAGGGTGGTGTTGTCAAGGAGGTCGATGTAGATATCGATATGGGGGGCAACAAGTCCACCTCGAAAAAACCGGACGCAGGGGCCTGGCAGTACAGCAGCAAAGCGAATAAGGATTTCTTCTCGCTGGATATTCCGCCTTGCGATCTCAAACCTTTGCCCTTTACCAAGAAGGACAGAAAGTAGGCGCTGCGTTTCGGGCTGGACGCATCATTCCCCGTCTTCGCGCCAGGCGCTTTCGCGATACTGGCGGGGTGAGAGGCCGGTGAAGCGTTTGAAAACCTTGGAGAGATGGAAGGCGTCGCTGAAACCGTAGCGTTCTGCGAGTTCGCCCAGCGTCTCGTCGGCGAAGCGCAGGCGGCTTGATATCTCCTGAATGCGACGGCGGTTTATAAACAGCATGGGCGGCATGCCGGTTACGGCGACGAAGCGGTTGGAGAAATAATTCGGCTGCAGGTGCATTACTCCCGCCAGTTTTTCAAGGCTCAGCCTTTCGCCAAGATGGTTGTTGATGTAATCGAATACGGGGATGAGGCGCGCCATCTCGCTGATGCTTTTTTCCTCCGCGCCGCTGTCCTTCATGAATGTGGAGAGGAGCAGGCGCAACGCCCCCTCAGCCGCCACCCCTTCGGCCGTGCCCTCCCTGCCAACACCGTCGATTGCCTTCTGCATGAGATATTCCGCCCCGAGGGTCGGCGCAATCTGCACCACCGGTTCCCATCCGAAAAGGGCGAAAGGTTCGAGGCAGCTATACACCGTTGCCTCGAAATGAATCCAGAACAGATCCATATGCCGGGGGCAGCGATAGCGCCCCGTCACATGGGCCGGGATTACGAAAAGCTTGCCCCGCCTAAGTTCAAATACCCGCCCGCTGTGGACCACCGCCCCGCGCCCAGACTTTATATAATAGAGCCTGCCGAAGGGGTCGAGAAAATCCACATCCCCTCCGTGAGCCCACTCGGGGCCGCACTGGGTGCGCTGCCCGCCGCATATGGACAGCTGGAGACTTTTGAGTGCTTCCGATGCGTTCATCTACCGGGCTCTCCTGACAAAACCTGTAAAATATACATGTTAATAATATCCTCCGACATTCCTTATGCCAGCCAGATATTGTAATTTTAAGGGGAATGAGGCGATTTTGAAAAATTTATAATTAAAGACCTGCGGGAGAATTGACATGGCAGACGAATGTTATCTTTCTTACATGGGAATGGGGCCGGAGAGGGTGGCCCACTGGGAGCACTGGTCCTGTCCCGATGCCGAAACTTATCTGAGCGGTATTGATTATTACGACCATCCGCGCGAGTGCCGTCTGAAACTGGCGGAGCTCTATCCCGAGCTTGGGCTCCCCATTCCCGAGAGCGATGGGCCGAAGATCCGCCCCGAGAACCAGAAAGACAAGAGCCACGGCCGCTGGGGCGACAGTTACCGCGACCATTGGCAGCAGGAGGAGGCTTCCCACCGGTTCAAGGATCTTGACGAGATGCTGGAGTTCAGCCCTCTTGAACAGGCCGATTTTGGCGGGTGGCATGTGGTGGAGGACGGCGACTTCAGCAGTGAAGATGTCATTTACGAAAGATACCGCAAGCGATATCCGGCCGAATGGGGGGATAAGGCGCCTGCGGAAAACTCGGCTTCCGTTTTTTTTTACAACACCATGTTCATGTGGCCCATGTTGACCTTCGGCTACGAGAATTTTCTCATGCTCTGCCTTGAGCCTGAATTCGAGCGCATAATGGATGAATTTGCCGAGATCAACCGCCGGGTGTTCCGTGCTTTTGCTCGCCTGCCCGTAAACTTTGCTGTGTGCCACGACGATATCGTCCTCACCAAAGGGCCGGTGTGCAGCCCCGAGTGGATGCACAAATATATCTTCCCCCGCTACGATGAATTCTGGGGCATCATGAAGGATGCGGGCAAGGAGGTCATTTTCATGGTCGACGGTTGCGTCGATGCTTTCGTGGACGATGTCATGGCCTGCGGCGCGCGGGGTATCATCTCCGAGCCCTATACCGATTACAAATCTATCGCCCGTCGCTATAAAGACTGCTTTATCGCCGGCGAAGGTGACAACCGCGTGCTGCTCCGTAATAATCCGGCCGAGATCCGCGCCATGGTCGAGAGCATGAGCCAGACGGCGCAGATGTCGAAAGGTTATATGATGTGCATCGGCAACCATATCCCGTGGAATACCCCGCCCGAGGCGATCAAGCTTTACCTCGATTATTCAAAGGAACTCGCTTGGCGCACCGGCTCGCCCTGCGCTTTTCAGGCTTGAGCGCAACCTCCTGCGCTCGATCAAGACCGGCCTTCTCATGCCTGCAAACCCCCTCTCCGCAAAGACGGTGAGGGGGTTTTTTTATGAAAAAGTGGTTTTATTGCGGTATGATTATATTTATAAGTGTATTTATAGCATGTAATTATATGTTTACTGCAAGATATCAAGAAAATTACAGAAAAAACTTGCAGGTTTATGGGGGTGGTGTACTCTGTGATTGCGAAGAGATCACCAATGCATATGGGCGGGTTGATAATGGCACCGACACTTGAAGACATTGCGAAGAAGGCTGGGTGCTCCAGCGCCACCGTATCCCGGGTTCTGAACAACACGGGGCAGGTTAGCGATGACATGCGCCAGAATATCATGAAAGTGGTGGAGGACATAAACTACCGTCCGCGCAAGTCGGAGGCGATGGGTCTCAGGGTCGGGCGTCAGGGTTCCCGTCTGGTGAGGATCGTGGTTTGCTTCAATTGCACCATGGAGCGGATGTCTTTAGACAAGGGGCGTCTGCGTATAGAGAAAGACGATGATTATTCATCAGCCGATATTGTTGCCGAGTCCAACCGCCTTTCGAATTCGTTTTACCGCACGGTTGTTGACGGCATGATAGATGAGTTGGAGTGTTGGGGGTACCGGGCGGTTCTAATGCCGTGCCGTAATCTTCTTGCCCCCGAGTTTATCGACGAGATCAGGCAGGACGATTGCGCCGGGATTCTTCTCACTGGTGCGTATACTAACGCGCCGGACATTGCCGAATTTATCTCCGCCTGCAATTCCCCTCTCATGGTGGTTGATCTGGATTCGGAAAAGACCGGCGGCAACCCTGTGGTGACAATCGACAATTTTGCGGGCGTGGGCATGGCTTTTGACCACCTTTACTCCCTCGGCCACCGTAACATCGGTTTCCTGCTGGGGGTAGAGGATAACTTCGCCTACAATGAGCGGGAGACCGCTTATCGCTATAACATGGCGGCAAAGGGTCTCGAAGTTCGGGAGGAGTGGATTTATCGCGGCCATAACATGGTGGAAACTTCTGCCGAGTGGCTTGGAAAACGCCTTGGCGATCCGGGAAGGCCGAGCGCTTTCCTGAGTTCGAGCGACGTCCTTGCCCTCGGTGCGGTGCGCGCTGCCGACGCGGTGGGGGTTAGCATTCCCGATGAGCTTTCGGTTGTGGGGTTTGACGATATCGAACCCGCCGCCGCCGTTACTCCGCCCCTGACCACAGTCCATGCCCCGACGCGTGAGATGGGGGCACTGGCCGTGCAGCAGCTCATGATTGCGGCACAGGCGACCTCTGGAAAAACTTTGTCCTACAAGCTCCGCGTCATGCCGGAGCTCGTGGTGCGTTCATCCACGGCTGTGGCTAGTGGATAAGCGGGATTTATGAATAGATTGATCTGCCCCCTGACCGCCGGTGGTGCGGGGTAAACGGATTCTTTTGCATAAGGACGTAATGATATGGAAAAAAACACATCGAATCACACATCAGCACTAAGACGTAAAATCGCACGCATCGGCGGTGCCTTTCTTATTGCGACGGGGCTCGCATTCTGCGCCTGCGCCGGAAGCGTAAGCCTTGGCAAGGACGGCATCAGCATCGGGGCCGGCAATATGGGTTCTTTCAAGTTGGAGTATCCTAAACTGAAGGTTAACGGGAAGGAAGAGGGCGCCATTGAGGTCCGGCTTAATGACGGCAAGACCAGCCTGAAATACGCGAGCGGCGCCACCGTTACCGTTAATGTGGAGAAGGGTGGAAAAGTGGGTATCCGGTTCGACGGCAATACGACCGGGCTGAAATCGTTTAAGCTTGGCGGTTTCATGATCCCCTTCAGCTTCAGCGACGGCGGCACCTGGCGTGTCGGAACGAACGGCGCTTTCAAGCCTTTCCCTGCCCAGAAACCAGCGAAGCCTTTCCTGTATCAGGGCAATTCATCAGTCTTCGAGATCGCAAGCATCGATGGTAAAAAGCTGAAGCTTGATGTTCCCCCTTATTCGTTCATTCAGCTTCAGGACAACCGCGAGTGGGGCTGGAAAATTTTCGGGATGTGGATGAGCGTGCCTTTCAATAAGGATTGGCCTGTCCACTATGTAACCGTCTCCTTCGACAGCAGCGAAGTAAAAGATGTGAAACTGGTCGACCGCTTCGGCCAGACCACCCGCAAGGACTTCCCCGGCAAGATCAAGAACGAGGAGGAGCTCAAGGCTGACATCGAATTGGACAAGGAATACTATGCTTCCTTCAAGCTTCCAACCCTCGACAAGTGGGGTGGCCTTCCGAACAGCGCGGAGAAATGCGGTCTCAAGAAAACCGGTTTCTTCCACGTCGAGAAGAAGGGGGACAAGTGGCTCATGGCCGACCCCGACGGCAATGCTTTCTTCCACATGGGTGTCTGCAGCTTTGGTTTTACCGAAGACTATACCTACGTTGAGGGGCGTGAGAATATCTATGAATGGCTGCCGCCCCACACTGGCGAGTTTGCCGGCGCATGGCATCCTGAATCTTGGTGGAATCCCCGCGCGGTATCCTTCCTCAAGGCCAATGAGATTAGAAAAAATGGCAAGTTCGACGAGAAGGAGTGGACCGAGAAGATGATCGACCGCATCCGCCTCTTCGGATTCAACTCTATCGGCGCTTTCTCCGGCTCCAAGTATTATGAAGAAAAAGAAATCCCTTACGTCGGTCACCTTCCCCTCGGTCATATCGGCAAGGATGTCCCCGGTGTGCGCGGCGTATACGACCCGTTCAATCAGAAGAATCAGGAGAATATCGACAAGGCCTTCTCCAAGTCGATTGCCGCCAACGCCGACAAGCCCCTGATTATCGGCTACTTCCTCGCCAATGAACAAGGCATGGAAGATATCCCCCGTGCCATTCCGAAGCTCGACGGAAAGTACGACTGCAAACTCCGCCTTGTAAGCATGCTTGAAGAGAAATACAAGACGATAGACGCTTTCAATGACGCGTGGAAAACCGATGCTAAATCCTTTGATGAGCTGAAAGACCGCGGCTTGCCGGTTACAACCAAGCCCGCCTTTGCTGATATGCACGCTTACGTGGAAATTTTCCTCGATGCCTATTACAAAGGCATTGCCGATGCATTCCACAAGTACGACAAGAACCACATGCTGATCGGCAACCGCTGGCAGCCTGGTACGGCCAACAACGAAACCCTCTGCCGCGTTGCGGGCAAATATATGGATATTATCAGCATTAATTACTATGCGGCCGGGATTGATTCGGCATTCGTCCGCAGGCTCTACAACTGGACCGGCGGCAAGCCCCAGATGTGGAGTGAGTTCTACTACACTGGCGAGAAGGAGAGCAACGTCGCCGGCTCCGGTATGGATGTTGGAACCCAGGAAGCGCGCGGCAAGGCTTACCGGCAGTATGTCGAGGGCGCGGCTTCTATCGGCTTCGTGGTCGGCATCGAGTGGTTCACGCTGGTCGATCAGGCGGTGACCGGGCGCTTTTTCAGCAAGTACAATGGCGAGCGCTATAATACCGGCCTCTTCAATGTGGCAGACAGGCCCTACAAGGCGATGATTACCGAGATGATCAAGACAAACAATTCGATTTATGATGTCTGGGTCGATGGGAAAGCGCCTTTTGTTTTCGATCATCCCAAGTTTTCACAAAAGGGCGGTGGGACGAAGTCGGTGCAGGCGGGGCACAAGATCGGTGAGATGAAAATAGACGGCCTGCTCGAAGGTTGGCCCGGACGTCCTCCCGAGCGTATCGGTGGCGACCGCCTCGTAAGTGGGCGCGAAAGCG
>JAFGWW010000041.1 GCA_016936955.1 Planctomycetota bacterium
AAGCCAAGGACCGCATCCTCGTCTCGCGCAAAAGCTTCAGCCCCGTCCTGCCGGATATCGAAAGGGAAATCGAGCATTACAAGGAATGGCTCAAGCAGCGCGGGCGGCTCGACGAAAACCAGTGGACGCCGGAGCAACTGCGCGAGCATCTTCTGCAGGTGGTTTCAAACCGCATCCAGCCCATACCCTTCCGCGCCATGCGCGTATTCAGATTCACCGGCCTGCCCACAGACAGGGATAATCTGGATGCCGGGCTTACCATCCGTTATATGTTCCACGGCAACCGCGGCGGGGAGAGCGCGGGGCTTATGCAGCACGGCTGGATAATGGTAAACCCCGATACCGGCGCGAGCACGGAAATCCATCAGGCCTCTTCGAAAGCGGGTAACACGCGCGAGCTCAACGTCACTGGCGCCCTCGTCTCCGACAAAGGCGAGCTGGAACTCCGCATCATCAACCTTAGCGACGCCGTAGGTGAAGGCGAAGGCCGCAAGCCCCCGGCCACGATCAACGTGCCTCTGGAGAACGGGCTTGAGATACTCGTTCCTGTTGGATCGTTCGAAGCCAACTTCACCCGCGCCCTCATCCTTTTCTGGTGCAGGCTTGCCATGATCGCCGCCATCGGCATCGCGGCCAACACATTCATAAGCGGACCGGTGGCCATGTTCCTCGTTTTCGGCATAATCGTTTCCGGAACGATGAATACCTTCGTCCACAACATCGTCGTCCCCAAGCGCACCACCTTCGAGTCGCCAACGAAGAGGAAAACCCACAACCAGTCGCAGCTTGAAAGGGAATGGGGCACGGTCATCGGCGGCGCTATCTACCATGCGGAGCAGACTTACAACAACGGCACGGCTTACGTACTGGAGGCCATGCCTAATTTCGATGACACAGATCCGGTGAACGACCTCGTGGTTGGACGTGAGATTCCGACCGTGCGGCTTATATGGCGGTTTATAGCCGACCTTGGCCTGCGCGCCGGATTCTTTATTTTTATCGGGATCTTCGCTTTTTACAGGAAAGAAGTAGGACTGCCGACCTCCTACTCGTAAACCCGGAATCATCATATGCGTGACAGCCTATCTACAAGACTGATTCTGCTTCTGGCCTCCATCGTATGTATTTACGTTGGCAGCACCGTCATGCCCAACATAATCAAGAAGCGGGACTACTACAGGCTGACCAGTGTACCGCCGCGCCAGGGCGTGCCGCCGGAATACATCCTAACCAGCGCCCTCCTCGGCGGGTTCCGCGGCATGTTCATCACCACCCTCTGGATTCGCGCCCAGAACATGAAGAACGACGGCAAGTTCTATGAGATGGTGGATATTTACAACATCATCACCAAGCTTCAGCCCAACCACCATATGGCATGGGCTTTCCAGGCGTGGGATCTAGCTTATAACGTCTCGGTCGAATTTGACGAGACGGACGAACGCGTATTCTGGGTTTTCCGCGGCATCGACCTGCTGCGCCTTCAGGGCATACCGAACGCCCCGAATATTCCCGAACTCTATTACGAACTGTCGTGGATCTTCCACCACAAGCTCGGCGCTGACCTTGACTACGCCCACCCGCTATACCGCGCCAAACTCTATCGCGACATGGAGATGATACTCCGTGGAATCCAGCCCGAGGATACCGAGCATTTTACCCAGATAGTCCTGCTGCGGGCAAAATATCCCACCCGCGAGGATTTCATAAACTCGCCGGAGTTCAAGGATATCACGGAGGCACTGGCGAAAATCGACCTCGACCCGCTCAACGATTTCGAGAAACTCCTGACCCCCAAACTTATTCCCGAAGCTGCCAAGGAGTTGATGAAAAAAGAGGATTCGCAGAAAAGAATCAGGCAGGCAGGCCTCTGGGTCATCGGCGAGGAATTGCAGAAAAAAGAAGGTCTCTCGGCCGAGTACATGCTGAGCCTTATGAATAAATACGGCCCCATCGACTGGCGCACCCCATATGCCCACGCCCTATACTGGGGGCAACGCGGCTACGACGTATGGAAGAATAACCGCAACGAAAAACTTACGCTCAAATACGAGCGTCTCGTATATTTCAGCCTGATTTCCCTGGTCAAACGCGGTCGCCCCATCATCACCCCCAACGGGCAGGTGCATTATGTCCCCGACTCGCGCCTCTTCGATGCCGTTGTCACCCATATGGACGACATGATAAAGTATTTCAACACCAACAAACGCCCGGACGGGACGACGGTAAGCCTCACCGGCGTTATGTCAGGTTACAAGAATTTCCTCAAGGATGCTGTCTTCTCAGCTTATTTCGAAGGTCGTAAACGCCAGGCCACAAAGCTTCTTGCCAAGCTAGCCGAGGTGGCACAGGAAGACAAGTTCCGCGTGCCCCTGAGCGAATTCATCGTTAAGAATTTTGCAGAATATATCGACTCGCCGGACATCAAGACGACAATCGAATTTGTCAGGCCCAAGTTACAGCACGCCTACGAACAACTCGCCCTCGGCGACATTGACGGCTACCGTGGCGAGACGTCGCTGATCGAATACTTCTACAAAGAATACGCTCTGAAACGGTGGGACGAAACCAAGCGCGACAACCCCAAAGATCCGGACTACTCCGGTCACCTGCCCGCGCTCGTTGATCTGCGCAAGGATGTTGTCGTGAACGGATTCCTCTCCCCGGAGAGCCAGTACCCGGATTGGATCAAGCAGGCTCTCGTCTACAGGCTCAACCAGTTTGAACCCGAGACTATGAAGATGGTGGAAGCGGAGATACGGCGTCTGCAGGGCGGGCCGGAAGACCCACTCCTTAAAGATGCCGGGAAGTAAGGCTTGCTAACGGCTGCGGGAATTCTGTTCCATATCAAACCACATGGCGAAGAGAATCATCTGGAAGCCGCTGATTGTAAGCAGGACATCGAGGATCATGCCCGCCTCGCTGCACAACGGGCGAAGGGCGGCGGCAAGCCCGCGCGTCAGATCGAAATACGGCAGGATAAGCCTGACCGATACTATACCCGTCCCGTAAAACAGGCCGATTGCGGTAAAGATCATGCCGACGAAATAAAACAGCACCAGCGGGTGGGTGTCGCGCACCACATACTTCTCCCACATCCGAACAAAAAACATCCTGATCAGGAGGAGCATTATGGGCAGGATAACCTTAGGAATGCGCATCTTCGACTGCTCGCCCACACCGTAAACCGCCTGCATGGGAATATCCTTAACCTTCATTCCGTGAACATTCAGTTTTACCAGTATGTCGTTCGGAACGCCGTAACGGGCGTATATTTTTGAATGAACAAGCACATCAAGTCCCTGCCTGTTTATGGCAGTATAGCCGTTCTGCGTGTCGGAGACATGCCAGTAACCACTGGATATTTTCGTCAAAACCGAAAGGGCTGCGTTTCCGAGAAGCCGCACCACAGGTATCGAATCCCAGGCCGTGCCAACAAGCAGCCGATTCCCTTTGGTGTAATCCGCCTCGCCTGACGCAACGGGGTCAAGCAAGCCTTCGAGTTCACCGGGATCCATCTGCCCGTCGCCAGCCATCACAACGGCAATGTCCGCGCCCCACTCATAAGCCCGTTTGTATCCGGATTCAAGGGCGGCGCCCACGCCGGAATTTTTCTCAAGGTCAAGCAGTTCGAGCCGCTCGCCAAGTTTATTTTTATAACCTTCCACAGCACTCGCCGTGCCGTCGGTAGAAGCGTCGTTCACTACAATAATCAGATCAACCAGATCGGGCATGGTTTCGATAACCTTGCCTATCATACTCTCTTCGTTATAGGCGGGAACGACCACCGCGACTTTTTTATTATCATACATCGCCGGAACTCCTTAAACGCGGGCCTAGATCGTTCTCGCGCGGCGGACAGAAAACCTCGAATAACAGCAACCCCACGGCAAGATAAAGACCTACCGACGGGAGATACATGCGATGCTCAAACACAACCTCAAGCATTATAACCGACGACTCGACTACGTGCCCCAAGTAAAAAAACAGGATACCGAAGACAAGCAACGGACGGCGGTAGCAATAAAACGCGCAAAAGCCGAGCAAGAACAGGTGCATCACAAGTGCAGGAACCGGCCACGGCGCAAGCCACACATCGGCAAGACCCGGCGGGCGCGCATCGCAACCGAGCCCGTTCAGCGCGTCAGTAATGCTGAGAAGGAAAACGATCGCGAGGAAAACCGCCGCCCGCCATCTTGCCGGGGAGAAGGCAACACACACGGCAATCAGTATAATCAGGATCAGCGGGAACAACTGGCGCGCCCCACGGTATTGTTCGGGGATTAGAAGTCCCTTCGATTCCACGAAATCATAATCCAGCGTAAGCCTCGTGTGCGCCGGCACCAGTAGCAGTCCCTCATACATCGCAACGACGCGCAGCTCGGTGAGAAGCCGCTGCCGCGGGGTCATCCAGACCTTGGTACTGCCCTTCTCGTTATCCTCAATAACCCAGCGGAAAAGCTGATCGGAGAGTTTAGCAAAAGCAGAACGTTTGACCTCACCACTGACCACATCCTCGCTCTCGCCGAACTTTTTGCTTATATTCTCCTTGGTGAGTTCCGCAGCCCCCTTCTTTACCCCGAAAAACCACGATACCCCCACAGCACTCACGGCACTAAAGGCGAGCACCGCAGCAAGAATCCATCCCGCTGAAGCAATAGCTTTTTTCCTTTCTCCCGCGTCAATCTTATCCCTGTCGCCGAAAAACCGTTTGCATAAGAATGCAGGCAGGCCGTTCCATATCAACACAAACTCAAGGATAGGGACGGCTGCAATAATTGTTACGGAAAGTTCTTTTGAAAAGATGGCGCACGCGCCGAGAAAAATCGAGAGCCCGAAGAACAGTAACCTGCGCCCCCAGCCATCACCCGCCCGTGCCTCAAGATACGCAACCAGCGCCGCGCAGTAAAACAAAGCCGCCATGCTGGTCGCGCGCTGGACGATGTAAGTAACCGCCTGCGTCTGGACAGGGGAGCAGAACCATATTATGGAAACGACAAAAGCTATCTCCCACGCCCTTCGGCTGAAATGTTTCTCCGTCTGCGGAAGCTGAAGAAGACGAAGGAAAAGCAGATAAACCACAAACCCGGCAGCTATATGTATAATGTAATTGAAGAGCCGCAACTGCCACGGGACGAAATCGGGGACGCTCGACTTGACGTCTATAAGGCGCGGAAGATATTTTGCTGCCCAATGCTGAACAGCAAAGCTAGCACTTACCAGTACCCGGTTCGGTGAGGTAGAATATTTTATGGCGCGCCACAATTCACTGGCTGTGAAATTTTCCATCATCACGGCCTGGCATGTTTTTATGTTCGGAATGTCGTCGAACTGCATGTCGACGTTTACCGCCCGCCCATACAAGGCGGCGCAGAGAACAATCATGGCAGCAAGCACAACCCCATGCCGCCGCCAGCCGAATTTGCGGAAGGCAAAACCCGAACCCATATCCCGCATGTTACCGTCTTCCATAATCACACCACAGTCCCGTCAGCCGGCACAACTGCCCGCATAGAAGTCGTCGCCGAATGATTTGAGAAATCCTTGTCAATAATGTGATTATTTACAGAACGCTGCTTAGGTCAAGCGGTTAAAGGCGGTAGGCGCAATAATAAAAGGGGTCGCCTTACGCACCCGTCCCAACCCGCCCAATCAAACGCGGGACGCTCTAAATTACTTGCTTTTGCATAGGAAACGGATAAATTCTGATGGCTATGATCGAGTTTATTGACCAAAACGCGACCCAACTTATCATAATGGCAATCCTGCTGCTTCTGTCCGGTCTTTTTTCCGGTTCGGAGACTGCCATATTCAGCCTCAAGGCCACCGATCTCAACCGCCTGCGCAAACACGGCGGCCCGATCTCCGGGGCTATCCTTGCCCTCCACTCCAACCTTGGCGAATTCCTCATGACCGTGCTTTTCTGCAACATGATCGTGAATATTCTCTTTTTCGCAACCAGCACCGTCGTCGCCTCCGGGCTCGTCGAGACATACGGCCCCGAGTGGGCGCTGATTTTCGGCCTCCTCTGCCTGCTGATAGTCATAACTTTCGGAGAGGTCACCCCCAAGACCCTGGCGACAATCGCCGCCCCGTTCTTCAGCCGCCTCGCAGCCATTCCCATGTTCGCCCTCCACCGCTGCCTCTGGTGGATCCGGGCGATCCTGGGCAGCTTTGTAATCGCGGTTGAACGCATGGTCGGATTCGAGTCGGTAGACAACATGGTCAACCCGGAGGAACTCAAGCTCCTTGTAGAAATGAGCCGCACCGACGGCATCATCAGCGCCGACGAGCACGAACTCATCGGCGAGGTTATAGAATTCCCCGAGATCAGGGCCAAAGAAATAATGACGCCGCGTGTTGACGTTGTCTCCGCAACATTAAACATGTGCGCGAGCGAAGTCCTCTCCCTCGCGGTAAACCACAACCACTCGAAAATACCGGTGCGCGACGAGAATTCGGACGAGTATGTCGGATGGATTGACGCGCGCAGCGTCTATGTACAAGACGGCAACGGCACGGTGGCTGAACACATCGAGGAACCGCTATTCATCTCCGAACTCGACCGTGCCGACCAGATTTTCTCCGCCATGCGCGACACCAACTGCCGCCTTGCCATAGTTGTCGACGAGCGGGGAAGCGCGGCAGGGGTCATAACCATGGCCGACCTGATGTCGGAAATATTCGGCGAATTCACTGTCGAGAACGACAATCCTTCGGAAGTAATAAGGGAGGAGGGGGAAAACACATACATCATTCCTGGCGACACCAGCGTCAGGGAATGGAAAAACCTCTTCATGATCTCGGAAGAGCTCCCGCCCGCAACCACCGTCGGCGGGTTGATGATCGCCCTTCTCGGCCACGTCCCGCGCAAGGGAAACACCATAACCATCGGCAACATCCTGCTCGAAGCCCTGTCCGTAAGCCGCAGGCGCATAAAGAGAATCCGCCTCACTCTCGCCCCGAGGGAGGTCCACTCATGATAATTGCAGTCGTCATTATGGGCGTGGTATTCTCCATTGTCCTCTCAGGTTTCTTCAGCGGTTTCGAAACCGCGATCTACCGCGCAAGCCCCCTGCGCATGCGCGCCCTCGCCGATTCTGGTGACCACCGCGCAAGTGTCGGATTAACAATGATCGAGCAGGTAGCGGCTGTGGTAACCACCACGCTGATCGGCAACAACTTGGCCGTTTACATGGCAACTTACATTCTTACCAGTTATTTTGAACGCACGGAAGTTGTCAGTGACGCCGAGATGTGGGCCACTGTCGTTCTCACCCCGCTATGCTTTATCTTCGCCGAGACCCTGCCAAAGCGCATGGCGAACATGCAGCCAGACACTTATCTCCTTGCAGGAACCCGGGTGGCGTATCTGTCGCAGAAGATTTTCTATCCTCTCGGCTTCGTGCTCGGAGCATTCGGCAAAGGACTCAGAAATATCCTGATAAGGATGGGATACAAGCCAGCCCGCATCTCCGCCCGCGCAAGGCTGCTTGAATATTTCGAAGCCAGCGTCGCCGAAGAATTACTCAGCGACGGGCAGCACCAGATGATGCAGAAAATTCTAAGCATTCAGGAGCAGAGCCTGCGCTCGGTCATGGTTCCCCTGCAGAAAGCCTTCACCATAAACGAAGACGAAACCTGCGCGAGCGCCGCCAGAAAAATGTTCGACAGCGGACGCCACCGCGCGCCCCTGACCGATCGCTCGGGGCAACTCACCGGACGCCTTATAACCTTCAACGATATTCTCAGAACCCCCAACTGTTCCGAGCAGCCGGTCAACCAGATCTCGCGCCCCATGATGAGCCTTGACGCCAACACAAAAATGAGCAAAGCCATGCATAAGATGCGGCTTAACAGCGAGCGCATGGCTATCGTGCGCGGCAAGGGTAACCAGCCGATCGGCCTCACCACCGTCTCCGATCTTCTCAGCCGTATTGTCGGAGCGATGAAACTGTAATCAAAAGCACCATTATCGGAGAACAGCATGAACATCAACCTCAATCTGGTTCCCGACGAGCTGAAAAAATATCATCCCTACACCTCCGCCTACCGCGAACCGGGATCGGAACGTTACCGGGATTTCTCCGAAATCTCCCCTTTCGCGCCGGAGTCTCTTCCTGCCTTTGCAGAAGGGATGGACTGGCACGGCGACCGCGAAGGCCTCTCCGTGGCAGTTCGCGAATATCTCGTTTCTATTGATGCACCCGCAGAATCATTGGCAAACGCTGACAAACTCGCCGATCCGAAGACGGTGTGCATAGTTGCGGGCCATCAACCCGCGCTCTTTGGCGGCCCCCTGTTCCTGCTCTTCAAGCTCGCAAGCGCAATCAAGATCTGCCGGCAACTTAGCGGCAAGAGCGAATACACTTTTGTCCCGGATTA
>JAFGWW010000363.1 GCA_016936955.1 Planctomycetota bacterium
CGCATCCAGTTACATGACAGGGCAGGCGCTGAACGTAACTGGCGGCGAGATAATGCACTGATGAATAAGCAATAGCTTGGTAAATTATGGAGGTAATATGAAAGCAGTGGGGTCGGGCTACCATGGCAGGTCATGGGCGTTTTGTTTTATTTTTGGCGCTTTCCTTCTTCTGGCGGGAGGGTGCGGTGAACCGTTGACGGCATACCGGGCGGCTGGACATGACCCCAAGGCTGTCAAGAAAATGCTTGTCCTTCCCTTCCTCGATGCCAGAACCTTCAGAGACGAGAAAGACCCGGTAAACGACAACCTTGATGTCGAGGCCCGCGACATCTTTGTCAGCGCAATCAAGGCGAATGATCTGCTCAAGGACAAGGAGATCATAACGCCGGATATGCACCGCTCAAAGGACTCCCTTACCACCGAGCAGGCAATCGCCCTTGGCCGGAAGTATGGGGCTGATGCCGTGGTGGTTGGGCAGATCTTCAGCTATACCGAAACCCGCGCAGCCAGCATCCCGCCGCGAGCCGGGATGTTCATCCGTATCTTCTCCGTTCCTGATAAACGGATCGTTTTTGTGGGTGACCATTATCAGTCAGCCGGCGGTCCGGGCGCGACTGGCGGACGCAAGCGTCAGGCCGAAATGGTGGCCGAAGCGATTGTGAAAAGCTATGTAGTATCCAAGAAAGAGACCCAGAGCGCCTATGACCCGGGCAGTATTCTTGTCCGTACGGAAAGCGACAAGACGGATGCGCCAACCGTTCTTCTTCTCCCATACCAGGAACGGGCAAACCCTTCCAATCTGATTGACAAAACTGGTGGTGGAGCGGTTGTAAGCAGCCTATTCACAATGGAACTTGGTAAATACGATTCATTCCGCATCGTTAACCCCTATGAAGGTCAGGCCGACAGCAGCAGGCTGCTCACCCCGGAAGAGGCGATCGCCCTTGCGAAAGAGCTGGGCGCCGATTATGTCGTGCGCGGGCAGGTGGTGGAATTCCGCCGGGCAATGAGTGTCCCCAGTATTTATTCGGCGATTATCAGCACGGCAATACTTGCGGCTCAGGTTCTCTTTGCCGAGGTCAGCGGTGTTGATGTTGCGACCGAGGTCTGGCGCGTCAAGGACGGCAAGTGCATCTTCGCGAAGCGTGACGTGCGCAAGCAGAAATACGTTGTTCAGGCCGAGCGAACTGTCCGGCGCATCGCTTCCATTACCGTCCCTGAGCTTGTTGCTTCCATGTCGGCTTCGACCAAGGAGTTTCCAGAGCCGCTGATCGATGCAATCGTGGTTCCCCAGCCCCGCATAGCCAAAACCGCAACGGAAACGGCGGGTGATACGGAAGTGGCTTCCGAGAGCAAGACCAAGCAGGATGAGCAGAAAGAATCAGCGACGGCTAAGACTGAGGAGAAGGCAGGGGAAAAGGTCGACACGAAAACTGACGCCAAAGCTGACGAGCAGGCAACTGCTTCAGCAGACAGGGCGGAAGAGAAGAAAGCTGCCGCCGTCGAGGATAAAAAAGAAGACGCTGCTGTGACTGACAAGGGAGATGAGGCGGCAACTAAAGACGATAAAAGCACCAAGACCGAAGCTGACGGCGGTGCCGTAGAGAAAGCACCGGAAAAAGCTGCTGATGACAAGTCTGCAGACTCTGCCCCTGCTGCCGAAAAAAAGACAGCCGCGGAAGGTGAAAAGGAAGAAGAGAAACCGGCCGCCGGAAATGCAACTGATAAGCCTGCCGAAGAGGCCACCCCTGCTGCTGAAAAAGAAGCGGGTAAAGCTGAAGGCGGAGCTGAACCAGAGACTGCTGATGCGATATCTGCTGCCAATCAAGCCAATGCGGGAGAAGGTGGCGCACAGAACGCAGGACAGAACCCATTCAAGAAGAGCATGGAAGGCGTTGATTACTGATCCAGCTATAATTATACAGGTAAGCCCCGGCTCAAGGCCGGGGCTTTTTTTATGCGAAAATGCCAGGGACGGCGCAAGGGCTTTAAAATATCTATACATAATAATGTATGCTAAAAAACGATCAGACGGAAAATTTTGAGGAGATGAGGGTTTATTAGGCCGATAAATTATCAGGACTTTTGCGCTTAATTCTAATCTTGGAGGACAGGATGAAGATCCGCCTTATACAATTATCTCTGGTTCTTATGGCTATTCCGGTTTTCAGCGGTTGCTGGCTTCTGAGGGTTCTGGGCTTTCCTGTTGGTGACGAGGTTCCTTATAACCCGAAAGATACCAGTGGTGAGGTATCGGTTAAGGAAGATATTCAGTTCTCCGATATCCCGGTGCCGATGGGCTTCGTGCTCAGGCGCAACGATTCCTTCAGTTTTCAGGGAACTTCGTTCCGCTTCGGCAACTTTGTTTATGAGGGCGTGTGGGGCTTGCAGAAGACCATGGCCTTTTATCGTCGCCAGATGCCGCTTTCAGGTTGGGAGTTGGTTGAGGATGTGGACGAATCGCGCGATTCCCAGATCTATCTTTACGCCAAGGGGCGCGAGAGATGCAAGATCAGGGTTGCAAGTACACTTGAAGGCATTGGTGTTAACGTAAGGCTCTTTAATGCGGCGATGGATAAAAACGTCAAAGATTCAAATTTAGCCCTCAAATAAATGAATTTGCCCGCATTAATTGTCTTGACGTAACTGCCTTATTTGTATATTATTTACAAGTCGAAGCCGGAAGTTTGATGGCACGATGCCGGGAGTTTATCCCGGCATCTTTATATTTGAAGCCGCCAGATTGCTTTCCGAAACCTTATGATTTTATTCGACTTGTGGCTTTCGGTATGTTTGCTGAGCGCCTGTGGATTAATGCTTTTTATAAACAAATTTAGAGATATGCAGAACAAACAGATAATTTAAGGAGCGTAACAATGGTCGAGACTGCTCATTTTCTGGGGTATGAAAGCGCCACTCTTGATGAGGCCGTTTTCTCCGTAATCCCCGCGCCGTATGAAGACACCTCCAGCTACGTAAAGGGCCAGTCCAAAGCGCCCCGCCGTATTCTGGATGCCTCCAGCCAGATCGAGGACTATGATGAAGAGAGCGGCATAAGCGTTATCGATTATGGCGTTCACTGCATCAAGCCGGAATCTGTCCCCAGTGGCTCCTCGGCCGAGAAGTTCGTAAAGGAGCAGGTGAAGGCAGCCCTCGATGCAGTTGCCGTTCCCGTTATCCTTGGCGGCGAAGGCACTGTCACCCGTTGGGGAGTTGAGGCGATTCTTCCTTCCTGCGATGAACTGAGCATTCTCCATATCGACGCAAATGCCGATATGGGTGCCGACGAAGATGAAGAGTCCCACCATCAGACCGTTATCCGCGATGTCCTCAAGCTCGACCCTCAGCCCCATGTCTGCCAGGTCGGCATCCGCGCTGTCTCCCGTTACGCTTTCGATAGCATTATGGATGACAACATCCCCCTCGAATCTTTCTTTATGTCCGACATCGACCGTTCAGATGACGAATCTTGGCATGACGATATTATTGACGAGCTTC
Organism: Planctomycetota bacterium; assembly: GCA_016936955.1. Classification (GTDB taxonomy): domain Bacteria; phylum Planctomycetota; class SZUA-567; order SZUA-567; family SZUA-567; genus JAFGWW01. The sequence goes on from JAFGWW010000363.1 coordinate 3,499, forward strand.
GCAGTCCGGTCTATGTATCAATAGATATCACCGGATTTGACCCGGCCGTCATCCCCGCGTCCGGCCACCCGGAACCGGGCGGCCTCAAGTGGTGGCCTGTTCTTCGCCTCCTCAAAAAGATCGCTTCCCGTCGTCGTATCGCGGCTTTTGACATCACTGAGCTCTGCCCGCGCGACCACGACGTCCGCAGCGACTATGCCGTTGCCCGCCTCGTGTATAAACTCATGAATTACATTCAGATAGGCGGAAAAATGCTGGAAAAGCCCGCTGCAGAATAATAATGTAATTTTGCATAAACAGTAAGAGAACTTATAAAGGGACAATCGGAGCAGCTCTGGTTGTCCCTTTTATATAAAAACAAATTTATATATCTAGAAAATTTCATTGCAGCTTCATGTTGTGCACACTCTGCACGATCGGTGGTCGAATTTAGTGTTTGATTTGGTTTTCTAACTGTGTTAAACTCATAAGAATTGAATTAGTTTCGGTGATATCGAGCAAATCCGTAATTGCAGGTTTAATATGGCTGAACCTGAACAGAACCTTGACGAGAATAATGAACTTCCCGCAGAGGATGGGGCTTCTTCTGCCGATCAGGGGGTTTCTGGTGGAATCCAGAAACAGGTCTGGCCGTTTCGAAATGAGGACCAGGTCAGGAAGGCCGCCAAAAAGTTCTGCCACCGCACATCAAAGCAACCCCAGCGTACCCAAATTATAACCAGATTGCGTGAGTCGGGGGTAATGGCGTCGGCAAGTGCCGAGGACCTGTTATCCTCTTTCCACCGCATGGATATAGGCACCCGCCATGAGATTCTTGATTTTCTACTCCATCTTCTGGAGATGGGCGGGAGCCTTGCTCATGTGGCGGAAGACCTTGGCCGTTATCTCAGCGAGCCAAACTTTGCTTTGCGCGAGAAGGTTATTTCCGTGTTTCTGAAAATGGGGCAACAGGGGGTGGGGGCTATTAACCGGGCGCTTGGTTGCACCCGCCATTCATCCCGCGAAGTACGCGTTGGTGGGGTAAAGGTACTTGCTGCCATCGGCCGCGAACAGGCGAAGCTATCTCTGCCGAGGCTCCATGATCTGCGCACCAGTACTCCCGACAATGATACGGAACTGCTTGAAGAAATTGATAAGGCTGTTGCCGCTCTTGGTCTGGTTGAGGAGGAGACGCAGGAGGGCGGCGCGCCGGAAGATAACGTTGATATTGCGGTGGATAAGGCGAAATTGTCGGCCACCTCTGTTGTCGATCTCATCGAAGAGTTGACCAATGCCGCCAAGCAGGGTCGGCAGACTACTAAAATATATAAGCAGGTTAATGACGCTCCGGCAGATATACGCGGCATGGGGTTGCTGAAGTGCCTTGAAACGGGAAGTGTATCGGCGAGGTCGGCGGCGGCCCTGATTATGGCAAATCGTTACAGAGACTATATCCCGCATGTAAAACAGATCGTCAAGGCTTATCAGCGCGATACCAACATGCAGTCGCGCGGAAATATTGCCGATCTGCTGACCTGCATCTTTTGCGAACTCACAATCTCGCCTTTTATGAGAACTGATGTGCAGGAAAATTAGTTCTCCCCCAAGCGTTTAAGCAAAGTCAATTCAGCCTTTCCCTGTTGTTCTTTCCGAATTCGCGTGGACTCATCCCGGTTATCTTTTTGAATTGCTTGCTGAAAGCGAAGGCGTCGGAGTAACCTAGTAACTCCGCAATCTCCCCAAGGCCATACTCCTCACTTCCGATCATCAGTTTGGCATGCTCAATCTTTTTCCTTATCCGGAACATGCCCGGCGATTCCCCGGTTGCCTGCTTGAATATGCGGCGGAAGTGGGGGTAGCTCAGATTGAGTTTACGGGCGATTTCGTCGAGGGCGGCCCTCTTGTTCAAATCCTTGGCCAGATAAAGCTGGGCAAGCTCGATCTTTTCCTGTAGCTCGCTTTTCTCGCGGTTCAATGCCCGGCGCCTGATTGAGGCAATCAAGGAGAGGGCATCGGCGACGACGAGGGGCAGATCTGCTTCCAAAGTGTTCTGTAGCGAGACATTAAGGCGCTCAAAACTCTCGATTATGTCATCGTAGTTTTTGAGATAGAAAACAGAGGGGAGAGGCATGATGAGCCCTGACTGCAGCAGGCATTCGCTCAGGTTTGCGCTAAACGTAATGCTGCATTCGACGACGTCATCGGAAAACCTTTCGAGATTGTGATAGAGGCCGGGGAAATGATGGGTGAACGCCCCTGGCATCAGATCGTATGTCCTGCCGTCATGGTCGGTGTAAATGCCTCGGCCGCGCAGAATCATGATGAAGCAGTAAGAGTCCCAGACCTTGCGCGGGTTTGAATTCTTAAGGTCGGTAATGATGTTGCAGGAGATGCTGTATTGCCCATCCTTTGCGCTGTAGGTGCGGCAGCAGATTTCGTTTTGTGGGTAAGGGGGGCGCCAATTCCTGGAATTTGTTCTATTGCTTGCCACCTGCTGGAACCCGTATTAAATGATCAAAAAGGACATTAAAAAGATTATTTGAGCCATTCATAATAGGATATTATAAGCATATAATGCATTAAACCATTGAGCAAGGAGAACATATTGAATTTTATCTATTTCAACCCAGACGAGATGCGGGCTGATGTTGCTGCCTGTTACGGACACGGGGTGGTGAAAACACCCAACCTGGACCGTCTTGCCGCCGAGGGCGTCCGCTATGATCAATGTCATGTTCAGCACACTGTTTGCACTCCATCGCGTTGCAGCTTCATGACCGGGTGGTACCCGCATACCCGAGGCCACCGAACCCTGTGGCATTGCCTGCGCCCTGACGAACCCAACACGCTCAAATATCTCAAGCAGAACGGTTACGACGTATTTCTCCTCGGCAAAAATGATCTCCTTGCTCAGGAGAGCTATGATGACTCGGTGAGCAGGGTGTTTACTCCCAAAAGCTGGGGTAAAGGGGGAGCAAAGTATGACGAGGATGATCCGCATTACTGGAATTTCCTGGTGGGCGCGATAGACGATCACCCCAGAGATTATCAACGTGTGATGCAGGCGGCTAAGCTTATTCGTGAACACAAGGAGGGCGACAAGCCTTTCATGATATACCTTCCCCTTTTGTTTCCCCACTGCCCGTACCATGCGCCCGAGCCGTGGCACAGCATGTACAAGGCAGAAGACCTACCTCCTCTCCGGCCTGCGGAACTTGAAGGGAAACCGGATTTCCATCGCCTTATCCGCCGTTACAGGCGCATTGACGAGTACAGTCAGGATGATCTTCGCGAGGTGATGGCAAAATACCTTGGTATGGTCTCTTACGTCGACTATCTCCTCGGTATTATTCTCGACGCCCTTGACGATAGTGGGCACGTTGATGACACGAGCCTTTTCTTCTTCTCTGACCACGGCGATTGGGCTGGTGATTACGGGTTGGTTGAAAAATGGCCAAGCGGGTTGGATGATTGCCTGACCCGAATTCCCATGGTGGTACGCACGCCGGGTAATAAGGCGGGGCATGTAGTGGCGGAGCCGGTCGAGTGTTTCGATATTGTGCCAACTACATTGGAACTTGCGGGGATTGAGCTGAAACACACACAATACGGACGCTCGATGATGCCGCAGCTGAAGGGTGAGGCGGGAGACGCCGACCGCGCTGTCTTTGCCGAAGGCGGATATAATGCACACGAGCCACATTGTTTCGAAGGCAAGGCCGAAGACGGCGTATGCGCTGACTCGAAAAACATATACTATCCAAAGGGCTTGCAGCAACAACAAGTCCCAGAGAGCGTAAGGCGCTCTACCATGATCAGAACCCGGAGTCATAAACTTATCCGCAGGCCGGGTGGGGAGCACGAACTCTACGATATGGTAAAGGATCCGCAGGAACTGGAGAACATATTCGGCAGGCCGGAGGTCGAGGACATACAGAGAGAACTTACATTGCGGATGCTCGACTGGTATATCGAGACCGCCGATGCAGTTCCTTTCGACATCGACCCGCGAGATCATCCGGTCAAATTAATGGAGCCTTGCGAGGTTTAAGATTAAAGCGAGCTGCTAGATATCGTTACTCTAGGTCGATTCACGAATGATAAGTTTGGTTGAAATCTTCCGGTCGACCGGTTTATCCGGCAGAGAACTTTCAAGCCGGGCGAGGATTATCTCCGCCGCTGCCGTGCCCACGCCGCTGTTTGGCTGGGCCACGGTGGTGAGGGGAGGGGAGGCGAGTTTGGCGAAAGGCCTATCGTCAAAGCCGATCACGGCGATATCTTCAGGAACCCTTATTCCGCGTTTGTGAAACGTCCGCAAAACGCTCATTGCCATGACATCGCTGAAAACCTGCAAAGCATCGCACTGTGGCCATTCGGAGAGCAGTTTTTCCGTCATCACGACGGCTCTCTGGTCTTCGTCAAGCGGTTCGTCGGGTGCACTGATCGAGTGAGATTCTATGCCGAGTTCGGCTATCGCGCGTTTGTAACCGCCGATTCTCGAGTCCTGCCCGCCGCTTCCCATATAGGCGATGTTTTTCCTGCCAGACTGGTGAAGATACCTGATAGCTTCCGCTACCCCGGCTTCGCGGTCGATGGTCACCGTATCCGCCTCGTCACTAAACTTATCAATAAGCACAACCGGGATGTTGTCTGCCTTGAGGGCGGTCACGGTTTCATTGATTTTTTGCCCATGTCCGGGAAAGAGCGCAATGCCGGCAGGTTGCTGCAGCAGCAGGCTTGCCATGGGAGATTGCATTTCATCACACCCCGCCTGCTTATCGGAAAATACGATATGGACGCGATATCCCGCGTCGCGGAGGGTCTTCTCAAAAGCCTCCAGCTTTTTCATGTGGGGCGTGGCTGTTGAGCCACGAATGACGCCGATCTCA
>JAFGWW010000364.1 GCA_016936955.1 Planctomycetota bacterium
GCATCCGCGAAGCTACCGTCAACATCGGCGGCCTCGAGGTCAAGGCGGCTATCGCCTCTGGCCTCGGCAACGCCCGCCAGCTTCTGGAGAAGATCCGCAAGGGCGAAGCTGACTACCACGCCATCGAGATCATGGCCTGCCCCGGCGGCTGCATCAACGGTGGTGGCCAGCCCAGCATCCACGGCGACACCAGCATCCTCGAAGCGCGCAGAAAGTCGCTCTACGACATCGATACCTCCATGAAGATCCGTAAGAGCCACGAGAACCCCTCCATCAAGAAGCTCTACGAGGAGTTCCTCGGCGAACCCGGAAGCCACCTGGCCCACAAGCTCCTTCACACCCACTATGAAGAGCGCGCCAACGTGTAAGCCAAGGCATCATAAAAACGAAAAGCCCTGTCCTTCGCGGACGGGGCTTTTTTATTTAATGGCCGCACCTGCGTCCTTTTGCCCCGCCTGATTCGTGGATCAACCCTTGACAGCGGGGCGAGTCCGGCGACAATAGGCATATGGAAAACCTCAATATAATTGACCGCATAAGCTCCCCCTCCTGCCTGCGCAGCCTCAGCTTTGAAGAGCTGCGGCAACTCGCCACGGAGATTCGTTCCCTGCTCACGAGCGTGATCAGCGAGAACGGCGGCCACCTTGCGAGCAACCTCGGTATCGTGGAACTCACCCTCGCCCTTCACCGCGTCTATGACTTCAAGCAGGACCGCCTCGTCTTCGATGTTGGGCACCAGTGCTATACCCACAAGATTCTCACCGGGCGTAAGGATTCGTTCCACACTCTCCGCCAGCACGGGGGCATCACTGGCTTTCCCAACCCCCTTGAGAGTGAGTACGACCCCTTCGTAGTCGGCCATGCCTCGACCAGTATTTCCAGCGCCCTCGGCCTCGCCACGGCTTTCCGCCTGCAGGGGCTACCGCATAAATCTGTTGCGGTGGTCGGCGACGGCGCAATCAGCGGCGGCATGTGTTTCGAGGCGATGAATAACGCAGGCCATGCGGGCGAAGATCTTCTCGTCATTCTTAACGACAACGAGATGTCTATCGCCAAGACGGTCGGCGCTTTCTCTACCTATCTGACGGAGATCAGGAGTAACCCGACCGCCCACGGCCTGCGCGAGGAAATCCACAAGATTTTCCAGAGCATCCCCCTGATCGGGCGCTCGCTTGATTGGGTGCAGGAGAGGATTCTCACCGTAATCAAAAACCTTATCGACGAGAGCCATATCTTCTCGTCCATGGGCTTCCGCTACTTCGGCCCCATCAACGGGCGCGATACGGAACTGCTGGAGAGCGAACTGAAAAATCTGCGCCAGCAGCCGGGCCCAAAAATCCTTCACGTAGTCACCGTCAAGGGCGAAGGCTTCGACGCCGCAGCGGCCGATCCGGAGACATACCACTCCGCAGTCCCCTTCGAGGTAAAAGGGCATGGCGAGGTTGTGCCGCGCAAGGAGAAGACGGAGAGCTACACCAATATTTTCGTCACGCGACTGATCGAGCGCGCCGTGCTAGATGAAAACATCGTTGCCATCACCGCCGCCATGCCGTCGGGCACAGGCATCAATCTTTTCGCCGACAAATTCCCCGGCCGCTTCTTCGACGTCGGAATCTGCGAGGCCCACTCAGTAACCTTCGCCGCAGGTCTGGCGCGAAGCGGGATCAAGCCGGTACTCGCAATTTACAGCACTTTCCTGCAGCGAGGATACGACCAGATAGTCCACGACATCGCCCTGCAACCGGAGATGAACGTTGTCTTCGCCATCGACCGCGCGGGGCTTGTGGGCGCCGACGGCGCGACCCACCACGGTGTATTCGATATCGCCATGCTCCGCCATATCCCGGGCATGACACTCATGGCGCCGCGTGACGGGGAGGAGATGGGCATGATGCTCGACTTCGCCCTCAAACAATCCGGGCCGGTGGCGATACGCTATCCCCGCGGCTGTCCGCCGGAAAACACCCTGCCCCGGAAGTGGGAGGAGGTAAGGCGCGGCAATAGCGAACTTATCCGCGTAGGCGAAGACGGAACCGTCTTCGCCTACGGGCGCATGGTCGAACCGGCAATGAAGGCGGCGAACGAACTCACGCAGGAGGGATTAAACTTGCGCGTCATCAACGCCCGCTTCGCAAAACCTCTGGATGAAGAAGCAATCCGCCTCGCCGCCACGGAGACGCCAGCCATCTTCACGGTCGAGGACCACGCCCTCTCGTGCGGTTTCGGAAGCGCAGTTGCAGAGTTCATCGCTGACGACAACATCAGAACAAAACTCGTTCGCATCGGCATCCCCGACAGTTTTGTCGAACACGGAAACGCCGCTATTCTGGATAAAATTCTGGGGCTGGATGTGGAAGGGCTCAAGAAGAAATTCAGGGAAAACCTGTCCTGAAAAGATCCGAAAGTTGAATCATGGCAAAAAAAGATCCAGGCAGGGAACTGCTTGACCAGGTCGCGGCCTGCGCGAATAACCCCGAAAATGCGGAGTCGATCAAGGTTTTCAAAAAAGCCCTCGCCTCAAAATATTTCCCCGCCGCAGCCAGAGCCGCACGGGCGGTAAAAGACGGCGGGCTTGCCCAACTTGCGAACGACATAAAGAAAAACTTCCCCCGCTTCATGAAAAACCTGCCCAAGTCCGA
>JAFGWW010000365.1 GCA_016936955.1 Planctomycetota bacterium
GAGGCGAACCGGCGGTAATGATAATGTCGGACGCGCGATTTTCCGCCGCCTTGGCAAGAATCATGTCTACTGAGATGTTTGTCATCGCATTCCTTACCTGTTCAGGAGGCACAGACTATGGCGTCTATCTCGACCAGTGCACCTTTGGGCAGGCGCGAAACCTCGACGCACGCCCGCGCCGGGGGATTGGCAGGAAAGTAGCGTGCATAAACCTCGTTCACCGCGCCGAAGTCGTCGAGATTGGCGATGTATACCGTGGTTTTGATTACATCCTGCATGTCGAGGCCGGCGGCGTTTATTATCGCCTTGAGATTTTCCAGAACCTGCTCCGCCTGTTTTACCACACTGCCCTCAACCATCTCCCCGGTCTTTGGATCGATAGGGATCTGTCCCGAGCAGAAAACGAAACCGCATGCTTCCACCGCCTGCGAATAAGGCCCGATTGCAGCGGGGGCATCGGCTGTGTTGATAATATTTTTTTCCATATAAATCTCCCATGCCTGAAAACATGACTGTAGCCGTCGGCAAAACCGTAGTGGATTACACGAGAAGATTCTAATCTACTTCATGCTGTAGACGCAAGCGGGAACAGTGGAAAATGATTTTAACTGACATGATCGGTGCTGAGTGAGTGGAGGTTTGTCTATTGTGGTGGCAAATGGCTCTTTGCCGTTTCGATCCAATGTTCCACCATCTGCGCGGACGGAAGCCCGAGAGCGGTACCTAGATGGAGCGAGAGAGCCATGACCAATGAGCAAAGGCTTTCCAGGTCGGACAGGGTGCTTATCGTCGAGCCGTCCTTTTCAATTCTGGCTTCGAGATATTCTTCGTGTTCCTGCACAAAAGCTGCAGTGTTGGTAAGGGATGCATTCAGCGCCGGTGTCGTCAAAGCGTCAAGCCATGCTTCGCCCATAAGGTCGGCACGGGCTTCATGGGACAAGTCGCCAACTTCGCGCCAGTGTTGCAGCGCTTCATCCCGCAGATCACTTTCCGCCAGTTCGGTATCGAGTAAAAGATGGAGCGCATCGTCGGCGAGGATCTGCATAAGTTCAATATATCCATCCTGCGCCGTTTCGCCGGGGAGGGTCTGCTGCCCTTTCAGATACTCCTCCACCGAGAGCAAGGGTAGTTCTTCAACTTCAGGACAGCCTTCCATGCAGGGGAAGACCTCGCCTTCATGAACATACGAGATCTCATCGCGTTGCCTCACCCGCCCGAGCGGGAAGAGGCGGCAGGCCAGCGGGCGTCCCGCGTGGACAACGCATCCCGACCCCGCATCGTATTGGCTGCAGGCTAGAAGATTTTTCCAACCGGGGGCGCTGTCCATACGCAGGCGCACGCCGCCGTCGACCGTATATTTTCCCCGGAATTCATGGGATGGTAAATCATGAGCCTGTGCGAGGCAGGCAATCTCCCACGGGTTGAGCCAGATCTCCTTGCCGTGGCAGCACGTACCCGCCCGAGTGCAGGTCAGGGGCAGACGATCTTCCGGAGAGAGAACGGTGTAAACCGATTCCCTCTCCGAAATATTTGAGCATTCATCTTCGTGTTTATCTTGCACAACCGTACCCTGCTTTGCGCGGATCATGAAATTACCGCCGCTGATTCAAATATTTCTTAAATGCTAATTGCCGTTCTGCTTTAGCATCATCGCCCCGCCAAGATCGCCGGTGCCCGTGTTTTTCAGATCGGTCCAGAGCGTTCCCGCGCCGGAGTGGATAATGTTCACCCCGACCTTGGGATTGAGCGACCTTGCGAATTCGGTCAGCGTATAGGCCATGTAATCGTTATAGGCGGCGGTCTTCATCTGGATGCCCTTGACCTTCTCGCCCTCGACAAGCTGGATTGCCGATGCCTGGGCCTGCCCGAGGATGCGGGCCGTCTCGGCGTCGTTGCGTGCGGTCTCTCTTGCGATCTCCGCAGCCTTCTTGATCGCTTCAGCCTTGATCTGCGCAACCTGCTTCTCCTCGTCCGCCTTGATCTCGGCTTTGAGCTTGGCGGTCTCCTGCGCAACCTGTTCGCGGCGCTGTTCAATAAGGCTGGTCTCGGTGTTGAGTTCGGCCAGTTTTTTCGCCGTGTTCTGCCGCTCCAGATTGGTCAGGTTCTGCTGGATGGCGATGCTCGCCTGCTGGATAGGCTCGAGGATCTGCTGCGGAACCTCGACGTGCCGGATGAGGGCGTTGTGGACAATAATCTTCTTCGCCGCCAGAGTATTGGCCAGCGCCATGGTCAACTCGTTCTGGAATTTCTCGCGCCCTTCTCCCATGATGAAATCCTTGGCCTGATACTCGGAGCCCTTGTTGCGGGAGATGGAGGTGATCTGGGGCATGATTATCTTGTCCACCACTGCGGGCAGGTCGCCGTAGCGGCTGAAAATCCACGAGATATCCTTGGGCAGCAGTTCCATCTCCACCGTCATGTCGAGGCTGATCTGGAAACCGTCGCGGGAAGGGAATTCGATAAACTGGGCAAGCACCATGGAGGCCGAGCCATTATTGTTTACTATCTGCATGCGCTGCTGCTGGACGAAGTTGTTCGCCGTGGGTGCTGGCTGCGAATTTGGCTTGGCCTTTTTGTCCGCCGAGCGGCTCCACCTCTGCGGCATGACAACATCAGATTGTTGGGCATTCTCGTTCATGTAATCCATGCGCTTTTGGTTCGTGGCGTTGAGCACCTTCTCCTGCAGTTCGGCCATGGCCTGGTTCTGCGACTCAAGCTGCCCCTTGGTGATGACGCGCCCGCCCTCTTTCCCGAGCAGCGATACCTGATTGACGCCTATCTCCAGCACGTCGATCTTGTATGCCTTGGGGTTGATGTAGTAAAGGCCGGGCTGGAGAATATCCCTCCTCACGCCCTTTTCCCCGGCTCCAGCGAATTCCCCGGGCGCGGCCTGCTTGCCGGAGAGGGAGGTGATTACCCCGCAATAGCCGATGGGGACGCTTATGGCGTCAACAATCGCGATGTTGTACCCGTAAGGATTGAGACGATATTTTCCCGGCCCCAGAACTTCGCGCCAGATACCTTTCTGATTGGCGTTGGCGAGGAAGTCGCCTTCAGGGAGATTTTCGCCGACCTTGGCGGTGACGATGCCAACATTTCCCGGCGGGATCAAGGTTACGGGATGGATTTCAAAATCGTACAGCAAGGGATTAAGGAAATGCCTTCCTTCGCCCAGCACTGTTTTCTGTATGCCCTTCTGTCCTTCGTCGGCGAGTATCTCACCGGAAGGAAGGGGGGTGCCGGATTTGGAGATAACCACCGCCATCTCATTGGGGCCCACGTAAAAGCGGAAGAAAACCCACTTGACCGAAATCCACGCGACTAGGCATATCAAAGCGAGAAAGACACCTGTGAGTATAAGCGATAATTTATTTTTCATTTTTGCGCTCCCTGACTCTGCTTAACAAAGGATTTGAAGATGCCGCCCAGACCGTCGTCGGTGTCGTTTGAAAGGATGGTGTTTATGTTTGGCGCCACCTTCTGATAGAAAGTATACATGGCAAGGTTGTGCCCGCCGCCCAGAGCTTTTACCTGATTCTGCACGACGGAAGCTTCGGCTTCATTGCGCTTGGTTATGGCGTCTTTCTCGCCATTGGCGCGCAGGAGAATTGATTCGGCCTGGAAGGCGGCGGCGTCTTTTTTCAGCTTCGCAACCTCCAGTTCCTTGCGCGCGGCGATGAGGCGCACTTCCTGTTCCTGTTGGGCGTTGATGACCGCGCGGATGCGCTGGGTGTCGGCGCCCACCTTCTCCTTGCTCTGCTGGGCAAGCATCTCCTGCTTGACCAGTTCGGCCTGCGATTTGGCCTGTTCAATCTGCTGTTCATATTTCTTCACTTCCTGCACGGCCATCTCGCGGTTACGGCTGATGCTGGCGATTTGGTCGGGGACGATGATCTTGCGGATCAGGACGGAGTTGATGTCGACGCCCCACTCGATACTCTTCTCGCGAAGATGCGATTCGAGATCGTTCTGGAATTTCTGGCGGGTTTCGCCGACGATGAAATCGATTGACGGATGTTTGCTGCCCTCAATGCGGCTGAAGCCTCGCGCACGGGGCAGGATGGCTTTCTTGATAATGTCGGCCATGTCGCCCACGCGGTGGGTCAGGAGGGCGGCCTTGTCGCGCTGAAGGGCATATTCGATCGTGCCTTCCACCGTAACGGTAAAGCCGTCGAGGGTGAGGAAGGAGATCACGTCCTCGCCGCTCATCTCGAAGCGCTGGCTCTGGAGGTTAACCTCTACCACATTAAACATGTACGGGTGGATATAGTATGTGCCGGGGTCGAAAACTTTCTGTACCACGCCCTTCATGCCATCCTTCACAAGGAAAGAATTGCTCTCTCCTTCCGGGATGTTGCTGGTGAGAACGTCCCTGCCCGTAAGGGACGTAACCACGCCGACATGGCCGGGGCGGATGTTGGTGGCGTCAAAAAGCTGCACATGGTATGCGTAAGGATTAAGGCGGTATTTGCCCGGGCGCAGTACCTCGGCCTCAATGCCTTTCTTGCCTTCCGTGGCAATAATCTCGGATGCGGGAAGGGCTTCACCGAAGAGGCGGGTAACGATGCCGAGTTTTCCCGCGGGGATATCGGTGATCCGTTCCAGACTCCAGCTCCAGGTGTATGGATTGTAAAAATAGCGGCCTTCCGGCAATACCTCGAGCTGAATTCCTTTCTGGTTCGGGTTTGTCGCGATGATCTGTCCGGAGGGCAGGTCTTCCCCGGTTTTGCGGATCAGAACCGCGATCTGGTCGGCTTCGGGCTCGATCCGGCAGAAAAACCAGATGAAGATGGTGGCGGCGCAGCACGCTACGATAAGCAGCAGGAACGACATCGCCGCAACGACGCTCCCCCTCAATTTCATCTCTCCGGAACTGTCGTCAAATACCACTTTCAAAATACCTTTCATATCCCTTCTCCTGATTATATTCAGCCATTATGCTTGAAATTATTCGAGTGTTGGTTCTGTCCATCATCCTGTATACGTACTTATACCCGAGAAAGGTTTTTTTAGACAACTTTTTCTATTCATCCTTTTGTCGGGAAAATTATCGCTGCATTTGACATTCGTGCCGGTTCATGAAGTTGTCGAGTGCTGTCGCCTGTATTCGGTCGGGGTGAGGGCGGTCATCCTTTTGAAGAAGCGCGCGAAGTGTTCGATGTCTGTATACTCCAGTTCGGTCGCGATCTGATAAACCGGATAAGTGGTGTTTGTCAGAAGTTTCTGCGCGTATTCGAGTCTCAACCTCTGCACCTCGTCCATTATGCTTTTTTTCAGGTTCTCCCTGAATCGCAGTTCCAGCATGCGCCTTGAAAGGTTGGTGGCCTTTACCACGTCACTCACCTGAATCTGTTTTCTGAAGTTGTCGCGTATGAAAACCAGCGCCTTGACCACCTCCCCGTCATTTACGGCGATGATGTCAGTCGAGCGGCGGGTGTATACCCTCAATGGCTTGACCAATATTTCCGAGCTCCCGGTCTCCCCGTTCATCTGCCTGTCCAGCAGGGCCGCGGCATCGAACCCTGCTTTATAAAAATCCAGTTCAATGCTGGACATGGGCGGACTCGACAGGCCGCACACAAGCTCGTCGTTGTCTACACCGAGAACGGCGATTTCTTCAGGCACCCTTATGCCGCAGATCTTGCATGCCTGTATAACCTCCATCCCCCTGTCGTCATTGCAGGCGAAGATGCACGCCGGTTTCGGAAGCGAGCTTACCCATTCATTGAGCCCGTGCTTTCCGCGCGTTTTTTTTGCCAACTCTTTTTCCCATGATTCAAAATTGCTCGCCCCGCCGCACCCGTTCTGGCGTAGCGTTGCCGCGAATGAGTCCAGCCTTTTCCCCGACCACGCCATTTTATCGAAACCGCAATAAGCGTAATTGATAAAGCCCCGGTTTATGAAGTAGTTGGCCGCCATTGCGCCGATCTCTTCGGAGTCTGTGTAAATCGAGGAGACGCCTCGTATTTTCTCGCGCACCGTATCGTTGATTACTTTCGGGATTTTCATGCGGATAATCCTGTCCGTGTGCGGCGAGTCGCGGCAGATCATGCCGTCGGGAGGGCTTGATCCGAACCACGCATTGAGGTTTTTACCGGATCCGGGAAGGTAGTTGGGTGGCTGGAGGCATACCTCCCAATTCTCTCTTATGGAGATGTAACTTTCGATTCCGTCCAGAAATTTACGGCCGGAATCGCGAGACGTGTCTATGGTCAAAAGCACTCTCTTCATAAATGCCCCTGAGTCTCTATTGCGCAAAGTGGTTATATATTATCGCAAGATGGCCTTCAAAGCAACAGCCAAGCGTTGTAATCTTCCGGTATGGATGCTGTTTTAGGAGGAGAGATGGCGTATTCTGTGGGCCTTGATTTTGGAACCAATTCCGTTCGCGCTCTGGTTGTCGACACCCTTGACGGGAATGAAGCCGGAAGCTGCACGTGGGTTTATGAGTCTGGGGTGGCCGGGATTATTCTCGATCCGCACGACCACAACCTCGCCCGCCAGAATCCGGCGGATTATCTCAAGGGTATCGAGGTCACGGTGACCGGCGCGATCAGGGAGGCGGAAAAATCCGACCCCGGTTTTGATGCCACAAAAATCATCGGCATCGGCATCGACACGACCGGCTCCTCCCCCATGCCTGTCAACGCCGACGGGACACCGCTCTGTATGCTCGATGCCTTCGCCGGAAATCCAGACGCCATGGTCTGGCTCTGGAAAGATCATACCTCGCACGAGGAAGCGGGGCGAATTACCGACCTTGCCCGGAAGATGCGCCCCGAATATCTGGACAAATGCGGCGGCGTATATTCGTCGGAATGGTTTTTCAGCAAGTTACTGCATTGCCTCAAGGTGGCGCCGGAAGTTTTTGATGGGGCTTTCACGTGGGTCGAGTATTGCGATTGGCTTACCGCCGTCCTTACCGGCAAAACCGCGCCGGAGGATATTGTCCGCTGTCGCTGCGCCGCCGGACACAAGGCCATGTTCAATGATTCGTGGGGAGGCCTTCCTGACAAGGAGTTTCTCGCAGCCCTTGATCCGAAACTTGCCGACCTTCACGACCGACTTTATGGTGAGACAAGAACGGTTGAGAATTCTGCCGGCAACCTGACCCGGCAGTGGGCGGAAAAGCTCGGCTTGAAGGAAGGCATCCC
>JAFGWW010000366.1 GCA_016936955.1 Planctomycetota bacterium
CGTGCCGGTGCGGTTGAGGTCGACTGAGGACGAGCCTTCGCCGTGGATAAGCTTGCCCGCATCCTCCTCAAGGTGGGCGCGGGTAATGCCGATGCGGCGGGTCTCTCCGTCCACGTTCACGTCGAGCCACCCGTTTACGCAGACCGGCATGTCGTACTGGCTGATCTGGATGTTCTTCGGGAGGTCGGGGTAATAGTAATGCTTGCGGTCGAACTTGGTGAGCGGCGGGATTTCGCAGTTGATGGCGAGGCCACCCTTCATCCCGAGTTCGAAAGCGTGCATGTTGGTTACCGGCAGGCTTCCGGGCTGTCCGAGGCATACGGGGCATACGTTGGTGTTGGGCTCATGGGTAAACTTGTTCCTGCATCCGCAGAACATCTTGGTCTGGGTAAGAAGCTGTACGTGTACCTCAAGGCCGATGACAATTTCGTATTCCATTTATGTTCCTTCTTCCTCTGTTGCCGTTGTGTAGGTTGCGCGGGGGCGAAGTGCGCCCTCCGGGGTCAGACAAAATTATAAAAGCTGCGCGTACCGGCGCAAGCTTTCTTTCATTTCTGATGGACGGTGCTGCATCGTGCCGTTTTGTCTTGCTTTGTCGATTTGCGCATGAGCGGGTTGAAACGGGGCGGCACCTTATGTATCTTTGTTTCTTTGGTTCGCTTTGTCGGAATGTGTGGCTGGAGGGAGATGGGATGTTTTACAGGATTGCGGGTATTGTTCTGGCGATAGCTGTGTTTGTCGCGGTTCTGAAGTTTGTGGGACTGGAAGACGATGGGGTGGGGGTTCAGGATGTAGTGGTGTGTTACTCCGCCCTAGATGACGAGTTCTCGCGCCCAATTATCGAGCAGTTTGAGAAAGAGACCGGCATCCGCGTCGACTTCGTCACCGATACGGAGAGCACCAAGACCATCGGTCTCGTAAACCGCATCAAAACTGAGCACGAACAGGGCAGGGCGCGGTGCGACGTTTTCTGGAACAACGAAATCATGAATACCGTGCGCCTGAAAGAGCTTGGCGCGCTGGATAAATATGAACCCAAAGCAGCTGCGAATTTTCCCGCCGCTTTTCGTGACCCCGACGGCACATGGACCGGCTTTGCCGCCCGCGCGCGGGTTCTGATCGTCAACACCGATCTGTTGAAAAAAGATGAGATGCCAAAAACGCTTTTCGATCTGAACAAGCCACAGTGGAAAGGCAAAATCGGTATCGCCAAACCTCTCTTCGGTTCAACTGCGACATGGATCACCAGCCTCTATTGCGAGGAAGGGCAACCGCGTCTCAAGCTTATTGGATCCATGGCGAAGGATGGCTTTTTCCGCGTCCTCGGCGGAAACAAGGCGACCGCGCAGGCGGTAGGTAATGGCACCCTCGCCATGGCCTTCACCGATACTGACGACGCTATCGGCGAGAAAGAATCAGGCAAACCGGTGGAGCTTGTTTACCTAGACGGCGGCAAGGATGATATGGGCGACCTCTTTTTCCCCAACACTCTCTCCGTGGTCAAGGGCTGTCCTAATCCGGGGAACGCGAAGAAGCTTATCGAATACCTTCTCTCCGAAAAGGTGGAGATTGCTCTCGCCACCGGTGCCTCTGCCCAGATTCCGGTAAACCCGGCGATTGACATCAAGCTCCGCATCGCCACTCCGCGTACGGTAAAACCCATGAATGCTGACTGGGACAAGGTGGCTGCGAATTTCGACGAGGCAAAAAAGTGGATCGAGAAAACCTTCGGCCCCTGATCTATCGACTGTATGTTTCAATGCGCAAAGCGGCTGCATGACTATTGCGGCCGCTTTTTTGATTGATGAAAAAACAGGTGGTGATAGTATGGATTTGCGTTTTGGGAATTGCCGGAGATAATCAATGCTTGTTCATCATCTTCAGTGTCTGAGCGGCGCGTCGAAAGCTAAGGGAGCTACGGTTGTCATCGACGTTTTTCGCGCCTCCTCGAATATCGTAACCATGCTTGCCCGCGGCGCGGAGACGATCGTGCCTGTGGCGAAGGTGGAGCAGGCTCGGTTGCTCAAGAAGGCTCATCCCGACTGGCTTCTTGCGGGAGAACGCGAAGGCCTTCCCCTTGAAGGTTTCGATTTCGGCAATTCGCCTTACGAAGCGTCGAAAGTGGATTTCACCGGCAAGACTGTAATCCTCACCACCTCCGCCGGGTCGAAGGGACTGGTCGAGTCTTCCGTCACCGGCGATCCGGTGCTTGTCGGATGCTTTCTCAACGCAAGCGCCGTCTGCCGTTACATAAACAATCATCCCCATGAAGAAGTTTCATTCGTCGCCCTGGGCGTGTGCGGGGAAATTCCCTCGCCAGAAGATAATCTCGCGGCGGAGTATATGGAGATGCTGTTGGCAAGGATGCATATGGATTTTGATCGGATCAAGGACGAGATCCGCGCCCATCCCGAAGGGCAGAAATTCCTCGACCCTGAGAACAAAAATTATATGCCTGAAGATTTCGAGGAATGCCTGCGCGTTGATGTATACGATATCGTTCCCGTTCTCGGAGCGGACGGGATGATTCACACCCACCGCGAAAAGACCGGTCTCGATATTCTTGATATCTGAATAGACACCTGTTGCGGAATATATTCAATTAGCGATCTGCCCGCATTTAACCTGGCGGGCAAGAACGCTTCAGTTCTCTTCCTTCCCCTCGCGGCTCATAAGGTCGCTTACCGCCTGCCGCGGGCTTTTGTTTTCATAGAGGATATTATACACCTCTTCCGTTATCGGCATGTCGATATTGTTTTTGCGCGCTAGGTCGCGGGCGCTCACGGCGGTCGTAACCCCTTCGGCTACCATCTGCATGGAAGCCAGAATCTCATCCAGCTTTTTCCCGGCGCCGAGGGCGAGGCCTACCGCGCGGTTGCGGCCGTGGGGTGAGATGCAGGTTGTGATAAGGTCACCCATGCCGGAGAGGCCGGCGAAGGTTAGCGGGTCGGCTCCGAGGGCGGTGCCGAGGCGCGTGATCTCCGCAAGGCCGCGTGTAACAAGGGCGGCCATGGCGTTGTCACCCAGACCGAGGCCGGTGGCGATTCCGGCGGCGAGGGCGATTACGTTTTTAAGCGCCCCGCCGAGTTCAACGCCAACCACGTCGGTGGAGGTGTAGATCCTGAACGACCCCGTCATAAGCATATCCTGTGCGAGTTTTGCGATCCCGATATCCTTCGCCGCAACAGTAACAGTGGCGGGCAGGCGGGCGGCAACCTCTTCGGCGTGGCTTGGACCGGAGAGCACGCCTATGCGCTCGGTGCCGAGGAGTTCCTCAAGAATCTCGCTCGGACGCTTGAGCGTGTTCTGCTCAATCCCCTTGGTGAGGGAGATGACGGGCGCCCCTTCCGGGATAATGCCTTTTGCCTCGCACAGCGCGGCGCGGAGAAATTTGGTCGGGATGGCGGTTATGACTATGTCCGCCCCGTCCACGGCTTTCTCCATGTCGCCCTCAAAGAAAAGCTCTTCCGGCAAGGCTACGCCGGGGAAGAAGTTCACATTCTCGCGGCAGTTCTGCATCTTGTGCAGATAGGACGCGTCGTGGCCCCACATGGTTACTGTGTTGCCGTTGTCGATGGCGATCAGGGCTAGTGCCGTGCCCCATCCGCCGTCACCGATAATAGTTATTCTGCCCTGCTGCTCAGACATTTTCCGTCCTTTCCGTTTCGGCAGGTTCGCCGCTCTCTGCGCCTGTGGCTTCGGCCTCTTCCTTCTTCTTCGCGCCGATCTTGCTCTCCGTTCCGGCAAGGAGCCTTCCTATGTTTGCCCGGTGGCGGACGATAAGCATCACGCACAAAAGAATAGCCAACGCGCTGAGGGGCCACTCGTTTTCGGAGAAGGGCTCTGTCGTGAGGAGAACGCGGGCGATAACCAGAACCACCCCCGCCACCATCGAGCCGAGGGAAATATAGCGCGTTACGAGCACGATCGCGAAAAAGGCCGCAAGAGCAATCAGGAGAGGCTGCCACATCAGCGCCCCTACCACCCCCGCCGAGGTCGCCACGCCCTTACCGCCCTTGAACTTGAGCCACACCGGGAAGTTGTGGCCGAGGATTGCGGCCATGCCGGTGATGATCTGCAAGCCGCCGGACTCCGGGCAGAAATACATTTTAGCAAGCAGAACCGGGGCCACCCCCTTGATCACGTCCAGCGCGAAAACCGGCAGGCCAATTTTCCACCCGCAGGCGCGGACGACGTTGGTTGCGCCGATGTTGCCGCTGCCCACGGTGCGGATGTCGATGCCGAGGGCAAACCCGGCCAGAAGCCCGAAAGGGATTGAGCCGAGGAGATAACCTATGACTACAGAAAAATATTCCATTACAAAACCTTCCGGCTTTTTTGAACGCTTATATAAACGGTAATGAAAGGCTATCCGCGAAGGGGGGGGCGGTCAAGTAAAACTGCTATTGCCATGACGCTTTGCTTGTGTTAGATTTATGCAATATTACAGAGGAGCCGAGATGAAAATAATCGAACCGCATATACATATGATCGCCCGTACCACGCAGGATTACGAGCGCATGGCGCGCATGCACTGCGTCGCCTGCTGCGAACCCGCTTTCTGGGCCGGTTACGACCGGCAGAGCGCCGAGGCTTTCTACGATTATTTTTACCATATTTCCGAGTACGAGCCCACCCGCGCGGCGCAGTATCTTATCCAGCATTACTGCTGGGTCTGCATCAACCCCAAAGAGGCGGATGACCTCAAACTCTCCGAGGAGGTGGTCAGTTTCCTCCCCGAATTTCTCGACAAGAAAACCTGCCTCGGCGTGGGTGAGATCGGCCTAAATAAAAATACGAAGAACGAACTCAAAACCTTTGAGATGCAGGTCGACCTCGCCGTGCAGCGCGATGAACTGATCTGGATCCACACCCCGCACCTTGCCGATAAACGCAAGGGCACCACCATGCTCCTCGATTGCCTGAAGGGAAGGGGGGATGTGAACCCCGAGAGAGTATGCTTTGACCATACGGAAGAGCACACCATCCGCGATATTTTAGACGCCGGATACTGGGCCAGCATGACCATTTATCCCATGACCAAGAACAGCCCGCCCCGCGTGGTGGATAACATCGAGCGCTACGGCGTGGAGCGCCTCATGGTCGACGCTTCCGGCGACTGGGGCCCTTCCGATCCCGGCACCCTCCACGACGCCGTCTTCGAGATGCGCCGCCGCGGCCACAGCGACGATGTTGTCGAAACCGTCTTCTACAACAACCCCTGCTACTTCCTCGGCCAGAACAAAAAATTCAAGCCCGAACCGACCAAGGCGAAAGATGAAGCCTGGGGTGTATGCGTATAGGCAAATCCCTTATTCTTTATGCAATTCGGCAAGAACACAACCGGTCTTTCTATGCACTAAGATGGTTTCTGAATTATTAGCGATTAGTTCTATTTCGTCATCGGGATTCAGCTGCCGAAGGCTGTCGACTAATACCTCCATGAAACGCACTGTGATTTTATCAGGTTGTGTTACGCCACTTTTCGCCATTCGAAGGCGATTTTCGTATATTTCTAGATAGTGCTTCGCGGGTAGATAATCCATTATTATCCCTGTGATCAGTTACTCATGAATTTTTCGCGCAATGGCATTTTATGCAATAGCAAACGGCCGCCGGGAAACCGGCGGCCGTTCGATATTTTTGGTGGGCCCGGAGGGACTCGAACCCCCGACCCGGCGGTTATGAGCCGCCTGCTCTAACCGACTGAGCTACAGGCCCGCTATGCTTTGCCGTTTTCAAATAACCGGGTTTTTAAGCGGAAAATCATTATGCTGGATCGCGGGCGTGTTGTCAATCCCCGATAAAAGCATTAATGGATTTTTTCTATCTTTTCTCGAAGGTCACAAGCCTCCGGCTCTGCCCCGTGCCGGGGAGGTCGTAGCGGATGTCCTCCGCCATCTTGAACACGCCCTTGAATTCCTGCTGCGAATCGGTGACCTCCTGCCCGCAGTTGGGGCCTTTCATGAAAATCACCTTGCCGCCTGAAGGGATGAAATTCTTCACCCTGTGCAGCGTTGAGGGGATTACCTCAAGGGCGCGGGAGACCACGCTGAAGACGGGAAGCTCGCCCTCGCCGTCCCATTTCGCGATGTCTGCTTTTTCATCGGCAGGCACGAAGGGGGAATCGTCGCGGACTGACTTGCTGAAGATTACCGTATTCTTGAGCTTCAGTTCACTGCGGAGCTCTTCGAGAAAGCGTACGCGCTTTCCCCGGCTCTCGGCGAGGATCACCTGCAGCCTCGGCTTGTGGATCGCGATCGGCGCGCCGGGAAATCCGGGGCCGGTGCCGATGTCGAGGATCGGCCCCTTGATCTCGACAAGGTCGGAAATTATGGCGCTGTCGATGAAATGCTTGAGAACCGTGGCCTCGATCCCCATAATGCGGGTAAGGTCGAGTTCGGCGTTGCGCTTGCGCAGGAGGAGGTAATACTGCCAGAAGCGTTCAAGCTCGAGCTTGGTGATTTTATATTCGTGCTTATCGAAGAGGCGTTGCATATAATCGATGGTCGCCTCCTCGCGTTCGTAGGCGGCGTAGTCGTAAGGGCGTTTGCCCCCGGCGAACCCGCCTTTGCGGTTGGGGGTTATCTTCTTGCGGGAGCGGGAGGTGATGTTGCCCCCCTCGCGGCGTGCAGCGGCGCCTCGCTGGTTGTGGCCACGGCTCGCGCCCTGGCTGATCTTCTTTTTATTATTGTTCTTTGGTGGCATAAACTTGATATCTCCTGATCGAATCATATATGAGGATAACCATCTGCTGGCCGTCGTCAAGATGGCAGGTGAACTTGTTCAGGGCGACAAGACCGGAGACGAGACCCTGCTTGACGCTTGCAAGCTGTATATAAAGGAAAAATACGCCAAACCGGGCGATGTTTTTCTTGGCCTCGTCCACCGCCTTGACCGTCCGGTTTCCGGCGCAATCGTCTTCGCGCGCACCAGTAAAGCCGCCTCGCGCCTTTCCGAGCAGTTCCGCAACCGCAGCACGAAAAAGATTTACCGCGCCGTGGTCGAGGGTGCTTTGCCTGATAAAAAAGCCAGGCTAACCCACTACCTGACCGGCGACAAGGGGCGGCTGAAGTCGTCAGTTTCCCTTACTCCGAAAGATGGCGCTAAAAAAGCCGAGCTTATTTATACCGTGCTTGATGAAAAGAACGGGCGCAGTCTTGTGGAGATAGAACTCCTCACTGGCTACAAACACCAGATCCGCTCGCAACTCGCCGCCGTGGGCTGCCCCATCGTGGGCGATTTCAAATACGACCGCAGGCAGAAACCGTCCGTGGTAGAGCAGCTTGCCCAAGGGAAGGCGATCGCCCTCCATGCTTTCGAGCTCAATATCGACCATCCCACCACCAAGGAGCGAGTGACCTTCAGCGCGCCCTTGCCTGATTACTGGCCTTTTTAGTCTTTGTTTGAGGCGCATGATCGCGAACAAAATATAACGGAAAAAATAAAAGGCCGGATTGTTCCGGCCTTTTCCTTTTCACTTTGATTATTATCAATCCTGCACATCCGAGTCCCACGGCAGGTCGTGCGGGTCTTTCTCATCATCCCGCTGTCCGGCGAGGCCTCCGTCGTCGTCCTCGTCGTCGAATGCCATCGACATCTGGGCGCCACCGAATTTGTGGCCGAACTCTTCCGGCGTCATCATGATCTCGCGCGCTTTGCCTTCGCGGAAAGGACCGAGAACGGCAACAGCCGCGAGCTGGTCGATGATACGGCTGGCGCGCCCGTAACCGATGCCTAGCTTTCTCTGGAGCAGGCTGACCGAACCGCGTCCCGATTCGAGAATCGCGAAGCCAGCGTCCATGAAGAGTTCGTCGAAGTCGCCCACGTCGGTCGTGCCGTTGCCGCCGATGACCGGGCCTTCGAGGTCGGCGTGGTATTCCGGAGCCATCTGTGCCTTGACGAAATCGGTGACGGCGAAGAGCTCCTCGTCGC